>NZ_JBVVQN010000004.1:136904-229366 GCF_055811075.1 Mesorhizobium sp. WSM4820
TTTTTCTTTTCGCGGCTACCACCTGGGGGGGGCGAGCGCCGCCCCCCGTGTGGTTTGGCCCCCACCTTCCCTGTCGGCCCCCCCCTACGCCCCCCCCGTTTTTGCGGGGCGCGGCTCCGCCCCCCCCGCTTTCCTGGGCTTCGGCGTGTCGTCCGGTTCTTCCTTCTTCGGCTTGACCGGCGCCTCGTCGGCGAGTGACTCGAGCTTGAGCCCGGTTTCTCCGGTCTCCTTCTTGTCGACGGTGACACGCACCGTGCCGCCCTTCTTGAGCTTGCCGAACAGCACCTCGTCGGCCAGCGGCTTCTTGATGTGCTCCTGGATGACGCGGCCGAGCGGCCGTGCTCCCATGCGCTCATCATAGCCCTTCTCGGCCAGCCAGGCGATCGCCTCCTGCGACAGGTCGAAGGTGACGCCACGCTCGGAGAGCTGGGCCTCGAGCTGCATGACGAACTTCTGCACCACCTGGTGGATGACCGGCACCGGCAGCGAGCCGAACGGGATGATCGCATCGAGACGGTTGCGGAACTCCGGCGTGAACAGCCGGTTGATCGCCTCGACATCGTCGCCTTCGCGCTTGGTCGAGCCGAAACCGATCGCCGCGCGCTGCGCATCCGAGGCGCCCGCATTGGTGGTCATGATCAGGATGACATTGCGGAAGTCGATCTGCTTGCCGTTGTGGTCGGTCAGCTTGCCATGGTCCATGACCTGCAACAGGATGTTGAACAGATCCGGATGCGCCTTCTCGACCTCGTCCAGCAACAGCACACAATGCGGATGCTGGTCGACGCCGTCGGTCAACAGGCCGCCCTGGTCGAAGCCGACATAGCCGGGAGGCGCACCGATCAGCCGTGAGACGGTGTGGCGTTCCATATATTCGGACATGTCAAAGCGGATCAGCTCGACACCGAGCGAGGCCGCGAGCTGCTTTGCCACTTCGGTCTTGCCAACGCCGGTCGGTCCCGAGAACAGGTAGGAGCCAATCGGCTTCTCCGGTTCGCGCAGGCCGGCCCGCGCCAGCTTGATCGCCGAGGTCAAAGCCGTGATCGCGGTGTCCTGACCGTAGACGACGCGCTTCAGCTCGATGTCGAGACCGGCCAGCACCTTCTCGTCGTCGGCGGAAACCGTCTTCGGCGGAATGCGGGCGATGGTGGCGATCGTCGCTTCGATCTCCTTGATGCCGATGGTCTTCTTGCGCTTGGCCTCCGGCACCAGCATTTGCGAGGCGCCGGTCTCGTCGATCACGTCGATCGCCTTGTCCGGCAGCTTGCGGTCGTTGATGTAGCGCGCCGACAGTTCGACCGAAGCCTTGATCGCCTCAGCCGTGTAGCGAACCTTGTGGAACTCCTCGAAATACGGCTTGAGACCCTTCATGATCTCGATGGCGTCCTCGATGGTCGGTTCGTTGACGTCGATCTTCTGGAAGCGCCGCACCAAGGCGCGGTCCTTCTCGAAGAACTGGCGGAACTCCTTGTAGGTGGTTGAGCCGATGCAGCGGATCGTTCCGGACGACAGCGCCGGCTTCAACAGGTTCGACGCATCCATGGCGCCGCCAGACGTCGCCCCTGCCCCGATCACGGTGTGGATCTCGTCGATGAACAGAACCGCGCCCGGATAATCCTCGAGCTCCTTGACGACCTGCTTCAGCCGCTCCTCGAAATCACCGCGATAGCGGGTGCCGGCCAGCAATGTCCCCATGTCGAGCGCGAAGATGGTGGCGTTGTGCAGCACTTCCGGCACGTCGCCCTCGACGATGCGCTTGGCGAGGCCCTCGGCGATCGCCGTCTTGCCGACGCCGGGGTCGCCGACGTAGAGCGGATTGTTCTTGGAACGGCGGCACAGCACCTGGATGGTGCGGTTGATCTCGGACTCGCGGCCGATCAGCGGATCGATCTTGCCGGCCTTGGCCTTGTTGTTCAGATTGACGCAATAGGCGGTCAGCGCGTCCTGCTGCTGCTTTTTCTTGCTGCTGTCCTCTTGCGGCTCGGCGCCGCTCTGGCCCTGCTCGTCATCGGCGCCACGCGGCGACCGCGTCTCGGATGCGCCGGGCCGCTTGGCGATGCCATGCGAGATGTAATTGACCGCGTCGTAGCGGGTCATCTGCTGTTCCTGCAGGAAATAGGCGGCATGGCTCTCGCGCTCGGCGAATATGGCAACGAGCACGTTGGCGCCGGAGACTTCCTCGCGGCCGGACGACTGCACATGGATCACCGCACGCTGGATGACCCGCTGGAAACCGGCCGTCGGCTTGGAATCCTCGTCGTAGCCGGTAACGAGATTGTCGAGCTCAGTATCGATGTAGGTGAGAACCGTATGCTTCAACTCGTCGAGATCGACGTTGCAGGCGCGCATGACCGCGGCCGCCTCGGTATCGTCGATGAGCGCGAGCAGCAAGTGTTCAAGGGTTGCGTATTCGTGGTGCCGCTCATTGGCGAGCGTCAGCGCCTGGTGAAGCGCCTTTTCCAGGCCTTGGGAGAAAGCCGGCATGTTACCTCACTTCTTCTCCATCACGCATTGCAGCGGATGCTGATTCTGTCGGGCGAAATCCATGACCTGAGACACTTTGGTCTCGGCCACCTCGAATGTATAGACCCCGCACTCGCCCACTCCATGATTGTGAACATGAAGCATGATGCGTGTGGCGGCTTCACGGTCCTTCTGGAAAAAACGCTCCAGCACGTGAACCACGAATTCCATGGGCGTGTAGTCGTCGTTGAGAATGAGGACCCGATATAAGCTAGGCTTCTTGGTCTTGGTTTTGGTGCGCGTGATGACGGCCGTGCCGCGACCGGTCTCGTTGCCGTCGCTGCCGTTTTGCATCCGCACCACATCTGTTGTGGCAGTCAAACCTGTCGTCACGTAACCCTGCCTTTTCGAATCCCCATGCGCGTTCGACATGTAGGTGTTCGATGAATGATTTTAAGCCCTTCTGTTTAGCTGACAATATGGCTAGGTGGCCAAACTTGACCGATTTTTCGAAATCGTGAAGGCAGCAGAGCCCCTGATTTCAAATTGAGGGCATCGCATCGAAAGTACGCTAGTCAGCGGCAAGGGAAAACGAAGCCTGAACTCTGTCATGCTGCCCACTGCTTCGGTCGATAGGTTGAGCGGTTTCCGACCCGTCGCTTTGGCGGCACGATCCGATAGGCGTGGAGCACTTACGATTTATCGTAGATGCGTCAGCTAACAAAACAACATGCATCTGAATAACGAACCTGGAGTCGCATGATCCCTTCAGACGCGCTTTAGGTGCCATCGAGACTGTTAAGGCCGGGCACACTCAGGATTTCCAGCGTCCAACACGAGCGAGAACAGCGACAGGCAAGATGCCGACGAGAACTATGGCAAGTGCCGCGATCGAGGCTTCCTCGTAGGTCCCGCGCGCGGCCTCGCCGTAGAGATGCGTCGCCAGGGTCTCGAAATTAAGCGGCCTCAACAGAAGCGTCGCCGGCAACTCCTTCATGCAATCGACAAACACGAGCAAGCCCGCAGCGACGAGCGACGGTTTCGAAAGCGGCAGATGAATATGCCGGAATGTGCCAGTCACATTCTGGCCGAGGCTGCGTGCGGCGTGATCGAACGAGCGCGGAATGCGGCTGAAGCCCGCCTCGACCGAACCGACCGCAATCGCCAGGAAGCGTGCGACATAGGCGTAGCCGAGCGCTGCTCCCGACCCGATCAGCAGCAGGCCGGTTGGCGCGCCCAGCCATGCGAGCGCGGTTCGGTCGATCATCTGATCGAGGGCCGCGACGGGCAACAATATTCCGATGGCCACCACGGTGCCGGGCATCGCATAGCCGACCGTGGAAATCCGCTGCAAAGCCGCCGTGACACGGCCGGGAAGCGAGCGCGCCGTATAGGCGATGACCACGCCGAAGAGCAGGATTGCGAGCGTAGCCATGGCCGACAAGGTGACGGTGTTGAGCGTTTCCGACAAGAGCCGGGGCGACAGTCCTGCGAAACGGACGCGCTTCCACGCCTCGACGGCAAGATAGCTCGCCGGGGCAATGAACCCGATGAACACCGGCAAAAGGCCGAGCGCAAAAACCATCAGGCCGGAAACGGTGCCGAGACGATGCGGTGTGAAACTCCGCGCCTTTTGTGCGCTCGACCAATAACGCTGACGACGGCGCGCCCAACGCTCTGTTGTGACGAGCGCGACCACCAATGACAGCATGGCGAGCGCAATCTGCGCCGCGCCCGGCAGGTCGGACCGCGTCACCCATGTCGTGTAGACCGAGACCGTCAGTGTCTTCACGCCCAGGAACTCAGAGGCACCGATGTCGTTCAGCGCCTCCATCAGCGCGAGGCTGACGCCGACAGCGATCGCCGGACGCGCCAGCGGCAGCGCAACGCGCCAGAAGACGCCGCCTTTGCCACTTCCAAGCGTGCGCGACACCTCGACCAGATTGGCCGCCTGGGTGAGAAACATCGCCCGCGTCGTCAGGTACACATAGGGATAGAGCACGAAGCCGAGCAGCACGATGCAGCCGGCCATCGACCGGATGTCGGGAAGGCGGAATTCGTGTGCGCTGGTGTAGCCAAGGGCCGCTCTGACCGCACCCTGGACCAAGCCGATCGGATGGAGAAGATCGAGATAGACGTAGGCGATTATGTAAGTAGGCACCGCGAGCGGGAGGAGCAGCGCCCATTCGAGAAACCTGCGGCCGGGAAAGTCATAGGCGGTGACAAGCCAGGCCGTCGAGGTGCCAAGAAGCGTGACGAGGACACCGACGCCGATGAGTAGCGCCGTGGTCTGCTGGAAGGCCTGTGGCAGCACATAGGCGAGGAGATGCGGCCAGAGCCCGCTCGATCCCCGCAGCGCCTGCCAGATAAGGGCGAGAACCGGAGTCGCCACCAGCACAGCGACAAGCACGGTCGCCATGAACCACAGTCGCCCGGACCAGTACCGGGCGACCTTCACAGTGGAGGCTCTTCGCAGGTCGACATCCGACATCGGGAGATCACCGGGCGCAGCACTGCCCACGCCCGGATCGCCCATCAGTTGTCGAAGCCGACCTTCTCGGCCAGTTCGCTTGCCTGCTTGCGATGCTTGACGATTTCCGTCATCGGCACGGGATCGACTTTCAACGCGCCGAACGAGGCGATGATCGGGTCGATCGGAGCGCCGGCCTTGACCGGGTATTCGAAATTTGCCTTGGCATAGAGTGTCTGGGCGTCGTCGGAGACCAGATATTCCAGCAGCTTGACCGCCTCACCCTTGTTCGGCGCATGCTTTGCGACGGCCGCGCCGCTGACGTTGACCTGCGTGCCGCCATCCTTGAACGTTGGCAGGACGACCTTGATCGCGTCGCCCCAGGCGACCTGCTCCTCACCGCCCTTGCCGGAGCGCATCAGTCCGACGTAGTAGGAATTGGCGATGCCTATCTGGCAAATGCCGCCGAGGATGTCCTTGGCCACATCGCGGTCGCCGCCGCCCGCCTTGCGGGCGAGATTCCCCTTGACGGCGGCAAGCCATGCTTCCGTCGCCTCGGCGCCGTTATGTGCGATGTAATCGGCGAAAAGAGCGGTGTTGTAGGGATGCTGGCCGGACCGGATGCAGACCTTGCCCTTCCATTTTGGATCGGACAGGTCCTCGTAGTTGAACGCGGCAAGATCGAGATCCTTGGCCGCGTAGAGTACGCGGGCCCGCATCGACAGAGCAAACCAGTTGTTGGCCGGGTCACGCAGGTTCTCCGGGACCGCGGCTTTCAGAACATCGGATACGACCGGCTGCGTCAGGCCTTTTTCGGCCAGGTCAGCGAGGTTGCCGACATCGACCGTCATGAGAATATCGGCAGGTGAGCTTTCCCCTTCCGAGGCCACACGCTCCGCCAGACCATCTTTCATGAAGACTGTATTGACCTTGACGCCGCTCGAGGCGGTGAAGGCGTCAAGCAGCGGCTGGATCAGCCCAGGCTCACGCGTGGTGTAGATGTTCAGTTCGGCCGCCATGGCGCTGGCCCCGCCAGCGAGGGCGAAGACGCCGCCCACCAGGGCGAGTCGCAATGTGGAAAGGCTCTTCATGAAGCGGTCCTCCATTAATTGATTGGTGCGGCCGGCATTGGTTGACAGCCAGGAATTGCTCGATCATATGTGACTAATTTAGTCAAGTTACTTTGCGGCCAGAGCGCTTGCGACTTATGCCGCAGCGAATATCAGGACGCCGCCTGGATCTACGGTCAGGTGGATCGGCTCACCCGGCTTTACATCGATCCGGCTGGTGGTGCGCAAGCGCAAGAGGTCAGCAACGCCCTCGATCCTGACCAGCAATTGTTCGATCTCACCCAGAAAAGAGCGGTTGACGACAAGCGCCGGCAGACCTTCGTCGGGACCTGAAAGGGAGACAGCCTGCGGGCGGATGCAGGCAAACGCCTTGCCGCCTTCCGGAAGATCGAGCCGGGCTGGAAAGGTGCCCAGCACCGTTTCGACCCGGCCATCGCGGTAGGTGCCCTCTACCCTGTTGCACGGGCACAGAAATTCGGCGGCGTAGAGTGAGTTGGGATGATCATAGATATCGTAGCCCGTCCCGACCTGCACAACCCGCCCCTCCTGCATCAGCACAACCCGGTCACCGACGGAAAGGGCCTCCTCCGGGTCGTGCGTGACGAGGATCGCCGTCGTCCCCAAGGCTCTCAACGTTGAAATGGTCTCCTCGCGCACCCGCTCCCGCAGGCCACGATCAAGGTTCGAGAAAGGCTCGTCCATCAGGAGAATGACGGGTTTTGGGGCAAGCGCCCGCGCCAGTGCGACTCGCTGCTGCTCGCCACCTGAAAGCGTGTGTGGATAACGGCCGGAAAGCGCCTGGATGCCGATTCGGGCGATCACCTCGGCCGCACGGGCGCTCGCCTCGCGCCGCGACAGCCGCTTGAGGCCGAAGGCCACGTTCTCCTCGACGGTCAGGTGCGGGAACAGGGCATAATCCTGGAACATGAATCCGATGTTGCGGTCTTCGGGCTCGACAAAGCTCTTCGCGCCCGCGATCTCAATGCCATTGAGCAGAATTCTTCCGCTGTCCGCAGTATCGACGCCTGCAATGATCCGCAAAAGCGAGGATTTGCCGCAACCGGACTGGCCGACCAGGCAGACGATCTCTCCAGGCGCAATCGAAAGCGAAACGTCATCCAGCGCCTGGGTGTCGCCGAAGCTTCGGCTGATGTGTTCCAGCGTTAGCGGAGCGCCGGCATCATTTATCGACCCATGCATCATTCGCCCTTAAGCTAAACCGACAAGCTGGCTCATTGCTGTTTAGATCAGCGTCGATCGGCTGGAAACTTGATTGCCATGAAAAAAACCCGGCCGCACGTTCGCGACCGGGTCCGTCTTGCTGGCCCAAGGGCCGTGTTCACATCTTGTAGCGAGATTATTTCGCCTTTGCGACGATCGATTCGAACGGCTTGTAGGCTTCCTTGGCGAGTTCGGCATAGAGGTCACCGATCTTGGTGGCTTCGGTGACGAAGGCTTCGTACGACTGCTTGGCAAAATCGGACTGGATCTCGATCGCCTTCTCCAGCGACTTGGCCGACAAAAGTTTCTCGGCTGCTGCGCTGCCGGCCTCGAAGCTTTTCTTGGTGTACTCGCCCGCCTCGGTGGCGATGGCCTGCGCGCCCTTGGAAAGGGATGCGAAGCTCTTCAAGCCGCTATCCGCAAACTCCTTGCCGTATTTGCTGAAATCTTCATAGGTCTGGGTCATTCACGCAATCCCTTGCCAGTTGTCCTTGAGCGGTGGACGCGGCCTTGTCCCGGGCCGCGTTGTGCAATGCAAGCAATATATTGTGCACTGCACAAAAGTCAAGTTTTTTACCGAGTGCAGGTTTCACCGGGTGCGGCCCCGGCCATCCGGCCAGCAAATCGGCGCAACCGTCGGGAAATGGCTAAGATTCGAATAAAGAAAAGCTCAAGCTCGAAGAAAATGGTGAACGCCGCGGTTACCATAAACGGATTGGTAACGCTGGCCGCGATAGCTTGGCTTGAAGTGAGGCAGGACCCCTTTGCCGCCTCCACCGCAACAAAAATTCAAAGGAACCATCGGTGCGTCAGGCGTTGTCGGGCATTCTCTCCAAATCCGCGTCCTCCTTGAAAACGATCATGATCCTCGCTTTGGCGATGACATTCGTCGTTGCCGGCGCTGCTTCGTCCCTGGCGGCAAGGTCGGCGGCCATCGTCATCGACGCCAAGACCGGCAAGGTGCTTTACTCCCAGAATGCCGATGGCCGACGCTATCCCGCCTCGCTCACCAAGATGATGACGCTTTACCTGGCCTTCGAGGCCATGGCGAACGGCAAGATCGGCAAGAACTCCCGCGTCGTCTTCTCGGCCAATGCTGCTGCCGAACCGCCGACCAAACTCGGCGTCAAACGGGGCGGCGCGATCACCGTCGAGACCGCGATCCTGTCGATGGTGACCAAGTCGGCAAACGACTCGGCAACCGCAATCGGCGAACTTCTCGGCGGCAATGAAGCCAATTTCGGCCACATGATGACGGCCAAGGCGCGGGCACTGGGCATGAAGGGGACCGTTTTCCGCAACGCCCACGGCTTGCCAAATCCTGGTCAGTTCACCACCGCGCGCGATATGGCGGTGCTCGGCATCGCGCTGCGGGAGCATTTTCCCCAGTATTACAGCTATTTCTCGCAGCGTTCCTTTCTCTACGGCCGCAGGCGCATCAACGGCCACAACCGGCTGCTTGGACGCATCAAGGGCGTCGACGGCATCAAGACTGGCTACACCCGCGCCTCCGGCTATAATCTCGTTTCCTCGGTCGATGACGGCGATCGCCGCATCGTCGCGGTGGTCATAGGCGGGAAATCCGGCGGCAGCCGCGACAACCAGATGGCCGCATTGATCAAAACCTACCTGCCGAAGGCGTCGTCGCGCGGCAGCGGCATGCTGATCGCCAAGGCCAGTGGTGGCAACCCGATCACCGCGCTGGCGAAAGTATTCCTGCCCAAGCGCGACGCGCCAACGCCGGACAGCAGGCCGGACGACGATGCGGCGTACAACGAGGCCCCGGACGGCGATGCCATTGCCTCTCTGGTGGAGGAAACCGAGCCCGTCGTTGAAGAAGCCACCCCCGTCGTGGAGACCAGGCCCGTCTCTCGGACCAAGAAGGTCGAAACCGTGGCCGCGGCCACGGCGGACGATGTGGCGACCGCACGGGTCGCAGCAGCCTATGGCGAACCGGCAAAGGTCGATCCCGTCAACACGGCATCGGTGCCGTCCGGCTGGGCAGTCCAGGTCGCCTCTTCGCCAAAACAGTCCGAAGCCCAGGCTCTCCTGGACGAGACGAGCAAACAGGCGCCGTCGGTCCTGGCCGATGCTGTGGGCTTCACCGTCGCCTTCGAGAAGGGCGGCGTCACCTACTACCGCGCCCGGTTCGGCTTTGGCTCGAAGACTGCCGCCTCGAAAGCCTGCAACGCCCTGAAGAAAAAGAAAATCGAGTGCTACGCCGTCCACCAGTAGGCGGCGTCGAAACATCTCCCGGAAGAATTCTGCGTCGAAGGAGACTAGTTGTGATTGGAGAGCAAGACGTCCTTGGCTTCGTTGATCCGCGCCGCCAGAAACGAAGTGCCGCCGAGATCGGGGTGCAGGCGCTGCATCAGGCGGCGGTGCGCCTTGCGGACATCCGCCGCGGCGGCCCCCGCTTCAAGACCAAGGATCTTGTAGGCCTCCTCCTTAGTCATGGCGCCCGAACCTGGCGAAACACCCAGCCCGTCGCCACCATTCGCCTCCGCGTCTTTGCGCCAGATGGGAAATCTGCCGTCAAGATACGTCTCTAGCAGCTGGCGGCTCTCCGGGTCGCCGGGGAGTTCGCGATAAAGCTGCTGCAATTCCGCAAGGCTCATCGTGCCTAGCATCTTGCCTTCATGGCGGCCGGCGAGCACGAGCCCCTCCAGATTGCCGGTATCGTGATCAAGCTCCATTTCGAGGGCCGCGGTGCGCACCGTCGAATACTTGCCCGGCTCCAGTTTCGCCGTTGGCCGCTTCATCCGCATCGAGCCATACCAGGCGAGCGCCGTCGACAGGATCAAGCCGCCGATGCCTGCGCGTCCAACCAGAAGCGCGGCGACGCCGATCAGCGCCAGCAGGACAGGCCCAAGCGTCCTCATCCAGCTTGCGAGTTTCGCGGGGTCGGAGCGCAGAAACACCATGGCCACGCCGAGCAGCACCAAAAGCAACGCCACGAATGCGATAGTCGCGCCCATCATTTCCTGCCGCTCCGCAGATGCTCGATCATCAGCCGGTCTTCCGGCCTGCCCCTGGCCTCCAGAGCCTTCAGCCCGCCCGTCGCAAACACCGCAACCGCCGATAGCAGGCTGGCCAAGGTTGCGGCGGCCCGCCGATCAAATCGGAACCAGGCGCCTTTGGACAGCCGCGCAATATCCTTGAACGCCTTTTCCGCGCCGGCATCATGGCCCTCCTGAAAGACGAAGACAGGAACGCCGTGCAGGCCGAGGCTGCCGGCCTTTTCCGCCAGATCGTCGATATTTTCCTCCATCGCGTCGCCGATATAGACCAGCGCGTTGACCTTGGCCGCCGCCGTCTGTTTCAGCGCATGGGCGAGCACCTTGCCGATCTGGGTGTGGCCGCTGCGGCATTCGATCCGCGTCATCAGCTGCTTCAGCGCGTTCGTATCGGTGACGAATGCGGATGAGCGGCACTCGCCAAAACCGCGAAAATAGACCAGTTGGACCTTGAGCGCCCCGGCCTTGCCGACGGCGTCGAACATCTCGCCCTGCAGCGCACAGGCGAGATCCCAAGTCGGCTGGCGGCTCATGGTCGCGTCGAGGGAAAGGATCAGCCTGCCAGTACCGGTCGCGGACGCAGCCAGCGTCCTTGCCTGACGGATAAACGCGTCGATCTCGCCGGTGCTCGATTGGGATTCGACCGGCGCAGGATTGGCCTTTGCGGGCACGGGCTGCTTCTTGTCGCTCATAACATTCAAGATGTGGCGTTGTCGCACAGCTTGCAAGCCCAGCATGAGGCTATCTGGAGGGCCGGCGATCACCGCAGCTTTGAATTTTGGGGCCTTCCTAGAGAAGGCCGAGATCGGCAAGCTCGCGCCTGAGTTTCGGCGGCATTTCGACCAATCCCGCTTTGCCCTTGGAGAGATCGGCCGGTGCGTCCGACGGTTTCAAATAGCGCCAGCCTTGAAAGGCGCGGCGCGGCTGCCATTCAGTCGGCACGACCGCGGGATCGAGGATCAGGTGACAGCGGCCGATACCCTCGTCATCGGTGAAAGGACGGATTTCGGTGATCAACTGGCGGCACTGCACGTTGCCCTTGATTACCCAGTAGAGGGAACCGCCATCGGTGACCTCGGCGCTGCGCGTCGGCGTCATGCGGGTGGTGTGGTAGTGCTCGACCGGTTCACCGGTACGCCGCCGTTCGTCGAGGCGGAACGCGATCCACTCTTCGAGATCTTCGACGCTGTCGCAGCCAACGCAGAGCTTTATGAGATTGAGGGACATGGATCAAGGTTTAGTCCGGCGCGCGAAGGCGTCAACTGGCCCAATCGACTTTCTCCACAGTGCCGACTTTCTCCACAGTGCCTCTGTTCTCCACGGCGCCAATCCACAGTGCAAGGTTTGGCTCAGCATTCCACGATATTGACGGCCAGTCCGCCGAGGCTGGTTTCCTTGTATTTCTCGTTCATGTCGAGGCCGGTCTGGCGCATGGTCTCGATCGCGGCATCGAGCGGCACGAAATGAACGCCGTCGCCCTTGATGGCCAGCGACGCGGCAGTCACCGCCTTGACGGCGCCGAGCGCGTTGCGCTCGATGCAAGGCACCTGCACCAGCCCGCCGACCGGATCGCAGGTCATGCCGAGATGATGCTCAAGCGCGATCTCGGCGGCGTTCTCGACCTGCTCAGGCGTGCCGCCCATCACGGCGCACAGCCCCGCTGCCGCCATCGCCGAGGCCGAACCGACCTCGCCCTGGCAGCCGACCTCGGCGCCCGAGATCGAAGCGTTGGTCTTGATGATGCCGCCGACCGCTGCTGCGGTCAGCAGGAAATCGCGGATGCTTGGCTGGTCGGCCTCGGGATGGAAATGCAGCCAGTAGCGCAGCACCGCCGGCAGCGTGCCTGCAGCACCATTGGTCGGCGCGGTGACGACGCGCCCGCCGGCGGCGTTCTCCTCGTTCACCGCCATGGCATAGATCGACAGCCAGTCGTTGGCGAGCAGCGGATTGGGCCGGTTCTGCCGCCACTGCTCCTGCAGCTTGTCATGCAATTGTCGCGCGCGTCGGCGCACCTTCAGGCCGCCCGGCATGATGCCGTCCTGCGACAGGCCGCGCTCGATGCAGCTCTTCATGGCGCTCCAGATGCCGTCGAGGCCGGCGTCGAGTTCTTCACGCGACATCTGCGTCTCTTCGTTGACGCGCTTCATGTCGGCGATGGAAAGACCGCTTTTCGCGGCCATCGACAGCATCTCGACAGCATTCTTGAAGGGGTATGGAACCTTCTTGCCTTCGCTCGTCACCGAGCCCTTCGCCTTCATCCGCTGCAGTTCTTCTTCGGAAACCACGAAGCCGCCGCCAATCGAATAGTAGATGCGCTTGAGCAGCAGGCGGTCGTCGGCATCATAGGCGGAGAAAGCCATGCCGTTGGCGTGGCCGGAAAGCGGCGTCTTGCGATCCAGCACCAGATCCGTGGCCGGGTCGAAGCGATAAGACGGATGGCCGGGCGGCGAAATCCGCTTCTCGGAGGCGATACGGTCGACGATGCTGTCGGCCTGATCGGGGTCTACCGTCTGCGGCGTCTGGCCGGCAAGCCCGAGCACGACGGCGCGATCTGAACCATGGCCGATGCCGGTATAGGCAAGCGAGCCGTGCAGGCTGGCGGCGATGCGGTCGACCTTGGCGCCGACCGGGCGTGGCCAGTCATCTCCCGCGACCTCGTCGAGAAAACGCCGCGCAGCCGTCATCGGTCCCATCGTGTGCGAACTCGATGGTCCAATGCCGATCTTGAACAGGTCGAAAACCGAAAGGAACACGCGTCGCTCTCCTATTGGAATTTACATATAGGAATTCCTGTGATGTTTCCGCTCTTTCGAAGATTGCGGCGCTGCACCTGCCGACCTTGTTTGCTCCGGCAGCGACATCGTTGCGTTCCGCCATCGAAGCGCCGCCACCGCTTGTGGTAAGAGGGTTGCATGGGCGATTCCTTCCATTTGTCGACGGCAGACCTCGTTGCGCTTGCCTTCTTCGTTTTCGTGTGGGTGCTGCATACGCTCGCCTCCGACGGAAAGCTGGTCAGGCGCATGTCGCTGACGACGGCGATGAACGTCCAGCGTCAAGCCTGGATGCGGAACATGGCCGAACGCGAGGTCCGCATTGTCGACACCGCCATCATGGCCGGCCTTCAACAGGGAACCGCCTTCTTCGCCTCCAGTTCGCTGATTGCGATCGGCGGCTGTTTTGCCCTGCTCGGCGCCTCCGATCAGGTTGTTTCGGTGCTGAGCGACCTGCCGCTCGGCGCGACGTCGTCCCGCTCCGCCTTTCAGATGAAGGTGTTCGGATTGGTGCTGATCCTTGCCTATTCCTTTTTCAAGTTCGGCTGGGCCTACCGGCTGTTCAACTATTGCTCGATTCTGATCGGTGCGGTGCCGATCCCGCACGGCGAGGCTTCACGCAACCCGGTCAGCGAGACGGCGGTATGGCGGGCGGCGCGCATGAACATGCTGGCCGGAAAACATTTCAATTCCGGCATGCGCGGCGTGTTCTTCTCGATCGGCTATCTCGGCTGGTTCGTCGACCCAAAAGTATTCGTGCTGTCGACGCTGCTGTTGCTGGCGGTTCTGGTGCGTCGCCAGTTCTTCTCGGCGGCACGGCAAGCCGTGATCGGTCAGCCGCCCGAGCCGACACCCGGTCCGGGAAAAAGCCGATCGATGCGGCCCGACAGCCGGTAGGCGACGCCCCTCACCCCTTCAGGTGGGAAACGACACTACCACCACTTTTCCGGCTGGAACGTACCCGCAGCCTGTTCGATGACATGGGCGGTCTGGAACAAGGTTTCCTCGTCGAACGGCCGGCCGATGAGCTGCAGGCCGAGCGGCAGGCCCTTGGCGTCGAGCCCTGCTGGCACGGCGATGCCCGGCAGTCCGGCCATGTTCACGGTAACCGTGAAGATGTCGTTGAGGTACATCTTGACTGGGTCGGCGGCCATGTCCTCGTCGGCGATGCCGAAGGCCGCCGACGGCGTCGCCGGCGTCAGGATGACGTCGACGCCGGCAGTGAATGCATTTTCGAAATCCCGCTTGATGAGGTTGCGCACCTTCTGCGCCTGCAGATAGTAGGCGTCGTAGTAGCCGGCGGAGAGCACATAGGTGCCGATCATGATGCGGCGCTTGACCTCGCGGCCGAAGCCGGCGGCGCGGGTCTTCTCGTACATGTCGACGATGTCCTTGCCCGGCACGCGCAACCCGTAGCGGACGCCGTCATAGCGAGCTAGGTTCGACGAGGCTTCGGCGGGCGCGACGATGTAATAGGCCGGCAACGCATATTTGGTATGCGGAAGCGAAATGTCGACGATCTCGGCGCCGGCATCTTTCAGCCAGGCAATGCCCTTCTGCCACAGCGCCTCGATCTCGTCGGGCATGCCGTCGACGCGGTATTCCCTGGGGATGCCGACCTTCATGCCCTTGATCGGCTTGCCGATCGCCGCCTCGTAATCCGGCACCGGGCGGTCGACCGAGGTGGTGTCCTTCGGATCGACCGAGGCCATGGATTTCAACAGAATCGCGGCGTCACGCACATCGCGGGCGATCGGACCGGCCTGGTCGAGCGACGAAGCGAAGGCGACGATGCCCCAGCGCGAGCAGCGGCCGTAGGTCGCCTTGATGCCGACCGTGCCGGTGAAGGCGGCGGGCTGGCGGATCGAGCCGCCGGTGTCGGTGGCGGTGGCACCGGCACACAGGAACGCCGAAACGGCGGAGGCCGAGCCACCCGACGAGCCGCCCGGCACGAGCTGGGCGTTGTCCAGCGTGCGCGCGGTTCTGGTGCCGCCAGCCGAGACAAAGCCGCCATCGCCCTGATGCGTGGTCGGCATCACCATCGTGTCGACGCGCGAACGCCGCCATGGATTGACGACCGGGCCGTAGTAGGAGCTCTCGTTGGACGAGCCCATGGCGAACTCGTCCATGTTGAGCTTGCCGAGCATGACGGCGCCGTCGGCCCACAGATTGGCGGTGACGGTCGATTCGTAGTGCGGCTTGAAGCCGTCCAGCACATGGCTGCAGGCCTGGGTGTGGATGCCTTCGGTGCCGAACAGGTCCTTGACGCCGAGCGGAATGCCTTCGAGAGACCCGCCCTCGCCCTTCGCAAGCTTTGCGTCCGAGGCCTTGGCCATGTCGCGCGCCTTGTCATCGGTTACGACGACATAGGCATTGAGCGCCGGATTGGCCCGCTCGATTGCCTGGAGATAGGCTTCGGTGATCTCGGTTGCGGTGATTTCCCGGGCGCGCAGCTTGGCGCGGGCCTGCGAAATCGTCAGGTGGGTCAGGTCGCTCATCAGGCAAGGCTCTTTTCGTAAAACACCGACCACCCGGAATCGGGATAGTCCAGCACCGGGCCGCAGCGCGAAAATCCGGCGCGTTCATAGACGGTCCACGCAGCCGGATGGCGGTCGCCGGTTTCCAGCACCAGACGTTTCAGTCCTTCATTGCGCGCCAGCGCCTCGATTCGCTCGACGATCCCGGCGCCGATCTTCTGCCCGCGATGCGAAGGCCGCGTGTACATGCGCTTGACCTCGCCGACGGCGCCGTCATGGCGTTTCAGCGCGCCGCAGCCGATGGCGAGGCCGTTGTCGCGAGCGATGAAGACAGTCGTGTCGTTGTCGGCCATCTGCTCGACGGTCATGTGGGAGCAGTGCTCCGGCGGCGTCAGTTCCAGCAGCGTGTCGTTGAGCTCCTTGACCAGCCCGCGCACGTCGTCCTGCAGCGGCGTTTCGATGGCGATCTCGATTGCCATCGGCGCGCTACTCCACGACCTTCGGAACGAGGAAGAAATTCTCTTCGGTGGCCGGTGCGTTGGCGACGATGTCGGCCGCCTTGCTGCCGTCGGTGACGACGTCCGGGCGCTTCTTCATCTCCATCGGAATGACCGACGTCATCGGCTCGACGCCGGCGACGTCGACCTCGTTCAACTGCTCGACAAAGCCGAGAATGGCGTTCAACTCGCCGGTCATGCGCTCGGCATCCGCCTCGCTCACCGCAATGCGGGCGAGACGCGCGACGCGCTTCACTGTCTGCAGATCAACGGACATATTTGCTTGTGCCTCGGGAAAACCAGTCCGCGCTATAGCGGCGCGGCGCGTGCCGCGCAACATGCATCGTGCCGAGAACCGGCCCGGAAGGTCGATGGCAGCGCAACGCCGTCGCAGCGAACAGCAGCGCCTTTGGCATGCTCTACAAGGTGCATAGTCTACTCTACAAGGTGATTGTCCCGCCGATCTCCGGCAACGCCACCTTCACGCCGGAACCCTCCAACCCCGCGACGAACTTGTCGGCGGTCTGGTCGATGATCGGAAACGTGCCGAAGTGACTGGGAATGACCGTCTCGAACTGAAAGAAGCGCCGGCAGGCAAGGGCTGCCACCGCGCCGCCCATGGTGAAGCGGTCGCCGATCGGCACGATGCCGATCTTCGGCTCGTGCAATTCGTTGATCAGCGCCATGTCGGTAAAGATGTCGGTGTCGCCCATATGATAGAGCGTCTTGTCTTCCTGAAAATGCAGCACCAGCCCGCCGGGGTTGCCGAGATAGGTGTTCTGGCCCTTGTCGCCCGGGAACGACGAGGAATGCAGCGCCTGGACGAAGGTGGTGGTGAAGCCGCCGCAATCGATCGTGCCGCCGATATTGCCCGGATTGACCTTCTTGTCGCTGACGCCCTTGCCGACCAGATACATGCAGATCTCGAAATTGGCGACCAGCATGGCGCCGCTTTTCCCGAGCACTTCAAGCGCACCGCTGATGTGGTCGCTGTGGCCGTGGGTCAACAGAACATGCGTGACCCCTTCCGCCGGCTCTTCCCAACCGCCCGTCCACGACGGATTGCCGATCAGATAGGGATCGATGAGGATTTTCGCCTCGGCGGTTTCGACGCGAAACGCGGAATGTCCGTACCAGGTCAGTTTCATGGATGCCTTCCTCGATTTTTGCTTCGCCAAAGGATAGAACGCCGGCAGTGAAATTAAAGTCCCACAGCGTCCTTTGCGGCGTATGGTTCGAGGAAAGCCGTTGAGCATCATCACCATCGAGGAGTTGCCGGCGCGGCTCGGCGACGGCAAGACGCTGGCCGGGCTCGACCTTGGCGACAAGACGATTGGCGTGGCGGTTTCCGACCGGGGCTTTGCCTTCGCCCACCCGCGTCCCGTCATCATGCGCAGGAAATTCTCGCTGGATGCCGCAGTGCTGCTCGCCTTGCTGCAGAAAGAGAATGTCGGGGCCGTGGTGCTCGGCCTGCCGGTCAACATGGACGGGTCGGAAGGCCCGCGCGCCCAGAAATCCCGCGCCTTCGCCCGTAACATGGCTGGTGTGACCGACCTGCCCTTCGTCTTATGGGACGAGCGGCTGTCGACGGTGGCGGCCGAGCGGACGCTGATCGAGATGGATTTTTCGCGCCGCAAACGCGCCGGCAAGATCGATTCGGCCGCGGCGGCCTTTATTCTGCAGGGCGCGCTCGACCGGCTTCAGGCGCTCGGCGTCGACGCCTGGTCGAAATAGCGGTCGCGCATTATCCTGATCCAGCCACCGATCACCCGGCGTCGGCGAAACGCCCAAAACGCCATGAGCAGCAGGCTGTCGAGGATGCAGGCCTTTGCCACCATGCCCGGAATGAGCGCCGGATCGATGCCAAGCATCTCACCATAGAGCTGGAAGACGAGGTCATGCAATTGGCGGCTCAGCATGACGTAGCCGAAATTGATGTCGTTGAACGACAGGAAGAACCAGCCCCAGAACAGGGCGAGCGGCGTCGCCCATAGCGCGAACAAGGTGCGCATCAGCGGTCCCTCAAGTTCGTGTCCGGCCACAAGTTCGTGTCCAGGAGGCCTGAAATGCGCGAGAGCGCCGCGTTGTGCGCCGCCGCCTTCGCCATCAAGGAGCTCAATATATGCCGCATAGCGTTCCTGCTTCCGTAGACAGGACAGTGGGCTTTGCGGCCTGCCGCTGCAATGGAAACCATTTGTTAAGGTTAACGGTCATCCACAGCGGCGCTGGATTCGTTCTTACCTTCTCCCCCTTGTGGGAGAAGGTGGATCGGCGCGCAGCGCCGAGACGGATGAGGGGTGCTGGAAGAAATGAGGCGTGGGCGTTCCCTGGAACACCCCTCATCCGGCCGCTTCGCGGCCACCTTCTCCCACAAGGGGAGAAGGGAGAACCGCGCTTGCCCTCATCAGCATCGCGCTGGATTCCTTCTTACCTTCTCCCTCAACTTCAGCTGCTGACCTTGATGTCGTTATCCGCGCACCAGGTCTTCAACGCTTCTTCCGTGGCTTTTTGCTCGAAGTCGTACCATCGATCAACGGCGCCCCTGTGCTCCAAAAGATCCTTGAATCGGGCATAGGCACCCGCCCGGCTGAAGATCTCCCGAACCTTGTCGTAATCGTCGGGCAGGTGGTGGCGCGCGAAGGACAGCACCAGCGGTTTGCCGAGATCGAGTTCGCGCTTGTCCGGAATGGCGATGTATCTTTCGCTGTCCTCGAGGTCGTCAGGCAGTTCTTCGACATCGTCCACCCATTCCGAATGCCAGTAGATCTTGCCTGTTTCCATGCACAGATAGGCCTCATTTTCGCCGGCTCCGCCGGAGTTCACGAATTCGAACGCATCCAGAAGCTCGCTGAAATTGACTGCCATTGCCATCTCGCTGCGCATGAGCCTGTCGTCGCCGTATACAACAACCCTATCTAATCGGGCGCGAACGTGGGAGTTCCCAAAGTCTCAGATTATTTGCGCCGCGCTCGCAATCAACTAGCGGCGCGACAGACGACGAGAAACCTTGCCGAAGTCGCTTCAGGTGACCGGGGGGTAGAGCGTGTCGATGATCATACGCGCGTCATGGCGCGAATCGAGCATGCCATAGGTGTTGCGCCACTGGCCGGCGAGGCGCGTCTCGACGAAGGCGTCGGCGATCCGCCCTGCCCCCAGCCTGCGAAGCTCCGCCGCCGCCGCCGACAGCGCCAGTTGCTCGGTGAGCAGACGGGCCGAGCCCTCATCGGTTGCCGCGACCTGCATGGCTGCCTTGAGCACACCGACGGTGCCGCGCCCGCCGGCGCCGAGATCGCGATCGATGCCGGCCAGCACCTCCTCGAACAGGCCGGGTGCACGCCCCAGCACGCGCAGCACATCGAGCGCCATGACATTGCCCGATCCCTCCCAGATCGCGTTGACCGGAGCTTCGCGATAGTAGCGGGCGAGCGGCGCCTCCTCGACATAGCCATTGCCGCCGAGGCACTCCATCGCCTCATAGAGCAGCGGCGGTGCGATCTTGCAGACCCAGTATTTGACGACCGGCGTCATGGCGCGCGCAAAAGCCGCCTCGCCGCGATCGCCGGCCGCCTCGTCGAACGAGCGCGCCAGTCGGAATGACAGCGCGGTGGCGGCGGCGACGTCGAGCGCCATGTCGGCCAGCACGCGCTGCATCAGCGGCTGCTCGATCAGATTGGTTCCAAACACCTGGCGGTGACGGGTGTGGTGGACGGCTTCGGCCAGCCCGGCTCGCATGATCGCCGACGAGGCGATCGCGCAGTCGAGCCGGGTTAGCGTCACCATATCCATGATCGTCTTGACGCCTGCCCCGGGCTCGCCGACCATCTCGCCGATGGCATTGACGAACTCGACTTCGGACGAGGCGTTGGAGCGGTTGCCAAGCTTGTCCTTCAGCCGCTGGAAGCGGAAGCCGTTGCCCGAGCCATCGCCGAGAATGCGCGGAACGAGAAAGCACGAAAGTCCTTCCGGCGCCTGTCCAAGCACCAGGAATGCATCCGACATCGGCGCCGACATGAACCATTTGTGGCCGGTCAGCCGATAGAAGCTGCTGCCGGCGCGCTCGGCCCTGGTGACGTTGGCGCGGACGTCGGTGCCGCCCTGCTTCTCGGTCATGCCCATGCCGAGCGTCAGCCCGGCTTTTTCCACCGGCGGCTTCTGGCTCTGGTCGTATTTGCGTGTCGTCACCCGCGGCGCCCATTCGCGAAACAGTTTTGGGCTTGCCATCAGCGCTGCCAGCGATGCGCTGGTCATGGTGATGGGACAGAGATGCCCGGTTTCGAGTTGGGCAGTCAGGTAGAAACGGGCGGCGCGCACCTGATGGCGGCGGCCGATCTCGGCATCGCCATTTTCCCAGACCGACGAATGCAGCCCATTCGCCACCGACCGGCGCATCAGCGCATGATAGGCTGGATGGAACTCGACCAGATCGATGCGCCGGCCCTGGCGGTCGTGGGTCCTGAGCTTCGGCGTCTCGACATTGGCGAGGCGAGCCAGTTCCTGCGCCTCCTGCGTCAGCACGAAACGGCCAAGCCCATCGATATCCTTGCGCACGGGATCGGAAAAACGCTCGGCAAGCTGGATCAGCAACGGATCGCCTCGCCAGGCGTTGCCGCCTGCCAGCGGCGGCGGCTGGTTCGTCACGTCGTCGGTCACACACTGTCCTTATCATCACAAGGCCACGAATCCGAAGCCATCAGCTAGATATAGCCCAAGCGTTGCCGCGCGCGCGACGAAAATACCGGGGAGAAAGGCCGCAATCCAAAGCTGGTGCTTGCAGCCAAAGGTCCTCCACCCTATAGCAGCGCCTTGAGATGACCGACGCTTCGTCCCTGCCACTCTATCCCCACCGCCATCTTCTGGGCATCCGCGATCTTTCCCCCGCCGACATCGAGCTTTTGCTGGACAGGGCGGACCGGTCGGTCGCGATCTCGCGGCAGTCGGAGAAGAAGGCCTCGACGCTGCGTGGCCGCACCCAGATCAATCTGTTCTACGAAGCTTCGACCCGTACGCAATCGTCGTTCGAACTGGCCGGAAAACGGCTCGGCGCCGACGTCATGAACATGTCGGTGGCCAGTTCTTCTGTGAAGAAGGGCGAGACGCTGATCGACACGGCGATGACACTGAACGCCATGCATCCCGACATCCTGATAATCCGCCACCAGTCGGCGGGTGCCGCCGCGCTGCTGGCGCAAAAGGTCGGCTGCTCGGTGATCAATGCCGGCGACGGCGCCCATGAGCACCCGACGCAGGCGCTGCTCGACGCGCTGACCATCCGCCGCGCCAGGGGCCCGCTGTCGAAGCTGATCGTGGCGATCTGCGGCGACATCCTGCATTCGCGCGTGGCGCGTTCCAACATCATGCTGCTCAATGCGCTCGGCGCGCAGGTGCGCGTCGTGGCGCCGTCGACGCTTTTGCCCGCCGGCATCGAGAAAATGGGCGTGATCGTCACCCGTTCGATGGTCGAAGGGCTCAAGGACGCGGATGTGGTGATGATGCTGCGGCTGCAGCGCGAGCGCATGGAAGGCGCCTTCGTGCCTTCGGTGCGTGAGTATTTCCACTATTTCGGCCTAGACGCCGAGAAGCTGAAGGCGGCCAAGGACGGCGCTCTGGTCATGCATCCCGGCCCGATGAACCGCGGCGTCGAGATCGCTTCGGAAATCGCCGACGGTCCGCAGAGCGTCATCCAGGAACAGGTGGAGATGGGTGTCGCCGTGCGCATGGCGGTGATGGAAGCGCTGCTCGATCCCCGCCGCAATTATGAGGGCCGCGGCGCATGAGCCCAACGGTGTTCGGCCGGGCCCGCATCGTCGATCCGTCGCGCGGCATCGATGAGGTCGGCACTGTCATTGTCGAGGGCCGCAAGATCGTCGCCGCCGGCAAGGCGGCCTTGAACCAGGGCGCTCCGCAAGATGCTAATGTCATCGACTGCGCCGGCAAGGCAATCATTCCCGGCCTGATCGATGCGCGCGTCTTCATCGGCGAACCGGGCGGCGAACATCGTGAAACCATCGCTTCGGCCAGCGTAGCGGCGGCCGTCGGCGGCGTCACGTCCATCGTCATGATGCCCGATACCGACCCGGTGATCGACAATGTCGCGCTGGTCGAATTCGTGCTGCGCACCGCCAAGGACACGGCCGTCGTCAACATCTTTCCGGCGGCGGCGATCACCAAGGGGCTCGAAGGCCGCGAGATGACCGAATTCGGCCTGCTGCGCGAGGCCGGCGCGATCGCCTTCACCGACGGGCGGCACACCATAGCAAGCGCACTGGTGATGCGCCGCGCGCTGACCTATGCGCGCGATTTCGGCGGCGTGATCGCGCATGAAACCCAGGACGCCGAACTCGCTTCGTCAGGCGTCATGAACGAAGGCCTCTATGCCAGCTGGCTCGGCCTTGCCGGCATTCCGCGCGAGGCCGAGTCCATTCCGCTGGAGCGCGACCTTGCGCTGGCGCGGCTGACTGGCGGCGCCTATCACGCGGCCAAGATTTCGACTGCGATGGCGGCAAACGCGGTAACGAGGGCCAAGGCCGACGGCGCCAAAGTCACAGCAGGCGTCTCGATCCACAATCTGTCGCTCAACGAGAACGATGTCGGCGAATACCGCACCTTCTTCCGGCTGACGCCGCCGCTGCGCGCTGAGGAGGACCGGCTGGCGATGATCGAGGCGGTCAAGGACGGCACGATCGACATCATCGTATCCTCGCACGACCCGCAGGACGTCGACACCAAGCGGCTGCCTTTCGCCGACGCCGCGGCCGGTGCCATCGGGCTGGAAACGCTGCTCGGCGCGGCGCTGCGGCTCTACCACAATGGCGATATGACGCTGCTTAGGTTGGTTGAGACGTTGTCCACTGCCCCGGCAAGACTGTTCGGCCTGCCCGGCGGCACGCTGAAGCCGGGTGCGGTCGCCGACCTTGCGCTGATCGATCTCGACGAGCCATGGATCGTCAGCGAAAGCGGCATCCGTTCGCGCTCGAAAAACACCTGTTTCGAAGGCGCGCGGCTGCAGGGCAAGGTCTTGCAAACGATGGTGGCGGGCCGCACAGTGTTTTCGGCTTGAACCAGCATTTGCGCACCGTCCGGTGTCCGTTTGCCAAGGAAAATGTTGGGGGAGATAATGTTTGGCGAACAGTCCATCGTGTTTATCTACCTCTTACTTTATTTCCTGTCGTTGCTGTTCGGCTATCTGCTTGGTTCGATTCCCTTCGGCCTCCTGCTGACGCGCGCTGCCGGTCTCGGTGACGTCCGCAACATCGGTTCCGGCAACATTGGCGCCACCAATGTACTTCGCACCGGCAACAAGGGCCTCGCCGCCGCCACGCTACTGCTCGATGCGCTGAAAGGAACGGCGGCCGTTTTGATTGCCGGGCATTTTTTTGGGATTTGGGCCGGCTTCGGCGCACTGGTTGGCCATCTCTTTCCGATCTGGCTCGATTTCAAGGGCGGCAAGGGCGTCGCCACCTACCTTGGCGTGTTGATCGGTATCGCAATCTATCTCAGTGAGTTCGGAATCATTTTCTGGCTGCCGGTGTTGGTCTTCGCTCTCGTCTGGCTGTCTGTTGCCTGGCTGTTTCGTTATTCCTCACTTGCGGCTTTGGTCTCAATGGTAGCGGTGCCGATCGCGCTCCACTTCATTGGCATGCCCTCCTATGCCGGTTGGTTCGCGCTGATGAGCCTGATCGTCATCATAAAACACCGGGCCAACATCACCCGGCTGCTGGCCGGCACCGAGAACAAGATCGGAGCCAGGGAGTGAGCCAGCGCGCCGCCGGGACGCGGCTCAGCGACCGGCAGCGGTTGAGCTGGCTTCGTTTGATCCGCACGCCGAATGTCGGTGCGGCCACCTTTCGCGACCTGATCAACCGTTTTGGCTCGGCCGAGACGGCGCTCGAGATGCTGCCCGAGCTGATGGTTTCGGGCGGCGCCAGAAAGGCCGTCCGCATCCCGACGGTGGCCGAGGCCGAAGCGGAACTGGAGACCGCACGGCGCGCCGGCGCCCGCTTCGTCGGCATCGGCGAGGCCGACTATCCGCCGCTGATGAAAAGCATGGACCATCCGCCGCCGCTGCTCGCGGTCAAGGGCGAAGGCGCGGTGTTCCGGCTGCCGGCGGTCGCCATAGTCGGCGCCCGCAACGCCTCGCTGGCCGGCATCAAGATGGCGCGGACGCTCGCCGCCGAACTCGGCCGCGACGGTTTTGGCATCGTCTCCGGCCTGGCGCGCGGCATCGACACGGCAGCACATCAGGGCAGCCTTGCGTCAGGCACGATCGGTGTGCTGGCCGGCGGCCTCGACCTCCCCTACCCGCCCGAGAATGCCGCATTGTGCAACGAGATTGCCGAGCGCGGCGGCGCCATCATTTCAGAGATGCCGTTCGGCTGGCGGCCGCGCGCCCAGGATTTCCCGCGCCGCAACCGCCTTGTCGCCGGTGCGGCATTGGGGCTGGTCGTGGTCGAGGCGGCGCTGCGCTCCGGCTCGCTGATCAGTGCCAGGCTTGCCGGCGAGATGGGCCGGCTGGTCTTCGCCGTCCCCGGCTCGCCGCTCGATCCGCGCGCCGCCGGCGCCAACGCCTTGCTCAAGGACGGCGCCACCCTGGTCACCGAGGCATCGGACATTACCGGTGCGATCGCGCCGCTGGTCGGCAAACTGGCGCCAAGGACGCCGCTGCTCGAAGAGCCGCCCGACTTTTCGGCAACACCGCCACCCGGCGAAGACGACCGCGCCCGCGTCATCGAAGCGCTCGGCCCAACGCCGGTGGCGATCGACGAAATCATCCGCCACACCGGCCTGCATCCCGCCCAGGTTTTCATGGTGCTGCTGGAACTCGACCTAGCCGGCCGGCTGGAGCGCCACGCCGGCGGCAATGTCTCGCTGGTGTGATCGAGACGATTCTTGAGAGAACCTGGCTCGACGCCGCTGGAAAACTCCAAGGCGTCATGAAGCATCTCGCTTTAGACCGGGAGCAGGAACGCTAACCTGTTGATTTTCATGGAAAAAATGGTGAGCGCGCAGGGATTCGAACCCTGGACCTACTGATTAAAAGTCAGTTGCTCTACCGGCTGAGCTACGCGCTCCCGCGGGCTCAGGATGCCGCCCTCGAAATTGCGCGGAACATAGGGAGAGTGTCTCGAACGGTCAACCGGAAAAAGAAGCCTCGCAAGCCGGACTTTTCGCGGTCTGCTGACGCCTCGCAAACCGTCTCGACGAGTTCGGAGTGGCTGTCTCGCACAAAAGCCGAGACCTATTACAAATCAGCGGCTTGCTATTTTTCGCGGAACAATTGCGCAACATCCCCGTTTTTATCGCTACAAGGGACGACGCTATCAAGGAGAAGGCCATGAACAGGATCATGTCGGGCTTGCTGGCGACCGTGCTGTCAGCGTCGTTCGCTGTAGCGCAGATCGTGCCGGTCAACGCCCAGCCCATCTATGTGCCGCTAGGCCAGAATGTCTCGTCGGATGTCCAGACTGTCGAACACAGACGGTGGAGGCGTGGTTCCGGCCGCGATTTCTCCCGTCGCGATTTCCGCCGTGAGTTCCGTCGCGATTTCCGTCGCGATTTTTCTCGCCGCGATTTCCGCCGCGATTTTTCTCGCCGCGATTTTGACCGCCGCGATTTTCGTCGTTTCGCCCGTAACGACGATTTCAGGTACTATCGCGGCTATCGCGGCTATCGCTATTATCGTCCTGGCTATCGTCGCTACAACGACTACTGGTTCCCGCTGGCGGCCTTCGCTACCGGTGCGCTGATCACCGGCGCGATCATCAACAACCAGAGCCGCCGCATCTATCGCGGCGATGCCCACGTGGAGTGGTGCTACAGCCGCTACAGATCTTACCGGGCCTACGACAACACGTATAAGCCTTACTACGGCCCCCGCCGGCAGTGCATCTCGCCCTATTGATAAACCAGGGCGGAGTTGAATAAGCTTGTTGAAGAGCCTGCGCCGGCAACGGCGCAGGCTTTATCCTTCCGGTACGCGAATCTACAGCGGGCTCAGTGTCCGGCGCACAGCATGGCGCCAACCCGCCAGCTTTGCGGAACGGACCGATGCATCCATGTCCGGTCGAAAACGTCGCTCCAGCGCCCAGCTCCTGGCGAATTCCCTTGTCTTCGGCCAGACGCCGGCCTTCGAGCCGGCCAGCCATGCCGCGCCGAGCGCCGTCGTCTCCAGAATGGTCGGGCGGTCGACCGGCGCATCGAGGATGTCGGCCAGCCGCTGCATCGTCCAGTCCGACGCCACCATGCCGCCATCGACCCTGAGAACGGTCTTCGCTGACGCGCCCTTCCAGTCCCTGCGCATCGCGTCGAGCAGGTCGCGCGTCTGGAACGCAACGGATTCCAGTGCGGCACGGGCAAATTCCGCCGGGCCCGAATTGCGGGTCAGCCCAAAAATGGCGCCGCGCGCCTCGGCGTCCCAGTGCGGCGCGCCAAGCCCGACGAAAGCCGGCACCAGATAGACTTCCTGGGTCGGGTCGGCGCTCGCCGCCAGCACGCCGCTCTGCTCGGCCTTGCCGATCACCTTGATGCCGTCGCGCAGCCATTGCACGGCAGCGCCGGCGATGAAGATCGACCCTTCCAGCGCATAGGTGGTCTTGCCGTTCAGCCTGTAGGCAATGGTCGTCAGCAGGCGGTTCTTCGAGCGCACCAGATCGCTGCCGGTGTTGAGCAGCGCGAAACAGCCGGTGCCATAGGTCGATTTCATCATGCCCGGCTCGAAACAGGCCTGACCGATGGTCGCCGCGTGCTGGTCGCCGGCCACACCGAGGATCCTTATCTCTGCGCCGAACAGGCTTTTCTCTGTGATTCCATAGTCGTCGGCGCAATCCTTCACCTGCGGCAGCATTCTTGCCGGTATACCGAGAATGGCCAGGAGCTCGTCGTCCCAGGCATTCTTTTCGATGTTGTAGACCAGCGTGCGCGAGGCGTTGGTGGCATCGGTGGCGTGAACCTTGCCGCCGGTCAGCCGCCAGATCAGAAAGCTGTCGATGGTGCCGGCCAGCAATTCGCCGTTCTCGGCGCGTTTTCTGGCGCCCTTCACCTTGTCCAGCATCCAGGCGATCTTGGTGCCGGAGAAATAGGGATCGAGCAGCAGGCCGGTCTTCCTGGTGAACTTCTTCTCCAGCCCCTGCTTCTTCAATTTCTGGCACAGCGGCGCGGTGCGGCGGTCCTGCCAGACAATCGCGTTATGGATCGGCCTGCCGGTCGCCCTGTCCCAGATGACGACGGTCTCGCGCTGGTTGGTGATGCCGATAGCAGCGACATCCGATGCATCGCGGCCGGCGCTGTTCAGCGCAGCCTTCGCTGTCGCCACGACACTCGACCAGATTTCCTCCGGATCATGCTCTACCCAGCCGGAGGCTGGATAATGCTGGGTAAACTCTTCCTGGCCGCTGCCCACGACCTTCATGTCACCGTCGAACAGGATCGCCCGGCTCGACGTCGTCCCCTGGTCGATTGCTAGGATAAAGCCAGTCATTCTCACTCCCTCGGCGCAAACAGGGGAGACGGCAATTTGCCGCCTCCCCCGATTGGTGCGATGCGGGCGCGAACGCCCGGACCGATGCTCAGTTGCTCCAGCTCTTGACCAGCTCGTCGTAGTTGATGGTCTGCGGCTTGTCCTTCTCCGGCTCGATCTTCAGCTGCGGCGCGAGATTGCCCTTGGCGACGGCATCGGCGTTCCACTCCTCCAAGGTCTTTTCCTCGGCGAGTTTCGGTCCGATGTCGCCCTGCACGCCGGCGCGCTCGAGGCGCTCAAGCACCTCTTCCTGCTCGGCACAGAGCGAGTCCATCGCCTCCTGCGGAGTTTTGGCACCCGACGAGGCGTCGCCGATCGCCTGCCACCAAAGCTGTGCCAGCTTCGGATAGTCAGGAACGTTCGTACCCGTCGGCGACCACTGGACGCGGGCCGGCGAGCGGTAGAACTCGATCAGGCCGCCGAGCTTCGGGGCGCGGTCCGTGAAGCTCTTGTGCTGGATCGTGCTCTCGCGGATCAGCGTCAGGCCGACATGGGCTTTCTTGACGTCGACTGTCTTCGAGGTGACGAACTGCGCGTAGAGCCAGGCTGCCTTGGCGCGGTCGTCGGGCGTCGATTTGAGGAGCGTCCAGGAACCCACGTCCTGGTAGCCGAGCTTCATGCCGTCCTTCCAGTACACGCCATGCGGCGACGGAGCGAAGCGCCATTTCGGCGTACCGTCCTCGTTCACGACGGGAAGGCCTTCCTCCACCATGTTGGCGGTGAAGGCCGTGTACATGAACATCTGCTGGGCAATTTCGCCCTGCGCCGGAACTGGTCCGGATTCCGAGAAGGTCATGCCCTGGGCAGCGGCCGGAGCGTAAGCCTTCATCCAGTCGAGATATTTCTGGATGGCATAGACCGACGCCGGACCGTTGGTGTCACCGCCGCGAGCCACGCAGGAACCGACGGGCCGCGACTTCTCGTCGACCTTGATGCCCCATTCGTCAACCGGAAGACCATTCGGCAGCCCCTTGTCACCATTGCCGGCCATCGAAAGCCAGGCATCGGTGAAGCGCCAGCCGAGCGACGGGTCCTTCTTGCCGTAGTCCATATGGCCGTAGACTTTCTTGCCGTCGATCTCGCGGCCGGTGAAGAATTCGGCGATGTCCTCATAGGCCGACCAGTTGACGGGAACGCCGAGGTCGTAGCCGTACTTCGCCTTGAAGTCCGCCTTGTTCTTCTCGTCGTTGAACCAGTCGTAGCGGAACCAGTAGAGGTTGGCGAACTGCTGGTCGGGCAGCTGGTAAAGGTCGCCGTCTGGAGCCGTCGTGAACTTGGTGCCGATGAAGTCAGCGAGGTCGAGGTTCGGGTTGGTGACGTCCTTGCCCTCGTTCGCCATCCAGTCAGTCAGGCTGCGTGCCTGCTGGTAGCGCCAATGGGTGCCGATCAGGTCGGAGTCGTTGACATAGGCGTCGTAGATGTTTTCGCCCGACTGCATCTGCGTCTGCAGCTTTTCGACAACATCGCCTTCGCCGATCAGATCATGGGTGATCTTGATGCCGGTGATGTCGGTGAACGCCTTGGCCAGCGTCGCCGATTCATAAGAGTGCGTCGCGATGGTTTCCGAGACGACCTTGATGTCCATGCCCGCAAAGGGCTTTGCAGCATCGATGAACCACTGCATCTCGGCTTCCTGGCCGGCGCGATCGAGCGTCGACAGGTCCTTGATCTCGGCGTCGAGAAACGCCTTGGCTTCGTCCATTCCGGCATAGGCCTGGCCGGCTCCGAGGAGCAGGACCAGAGCAGTCGTTGACGTCAGAAATTGCCTTCGCATGTATTTCCTCCACTGTTCAGTTCCAAGTGCTATCTGGAGCAGCCCCCGGGGATGCTCCAACAGTTTCCCCCTCTATACGTAGCGGAACACGCCGATGGCGTAGACCACGGAGAGAGCGAGAGCCCACCACAGGTTGGGTCCGACAAGACCCAGCCAAGCGAGATGGATAAAGGCGCTGCCAAGCAGCGATAGGAAGAGACGGTCGCCCCGCGTCGTCTCGAAGCGCAAGACGCCGATGCGCGGATTGCCGCCAGGCGAGGCATATTCCCAGACCGCCATGCCGCAGAGCAGCAGGAAGATGGTGCCGAAGAAGGCGGCGGTCGGCCAGGTCCAGGCCATCCAGGAGAAGCTCATGATCAAACCCTCCCCAGGGCAAAGCCCTTGGCGATATAATTTCGCACGAACCAGATGACGAGCGCGCCCGGAAGGATGGTGAGCACGCCGGCTGCAGCGAGCACACCCCAGTCGAGGCCCGAGGCCGAGACCGTGCGCGTCATGATCGCGGCGATCGGTTTTGCCGCGGTCGTGGTCAGCGTCCGCGCGATCAGCAGCTCCACCCACGAGAACATGAAGCAGAAGAAGGCCGCGACGCCAACGCCGCTCGCGATCAGCGGCATGAATATCTTGAGGAAGAAGCGCGGGAAGGAATAGCCGTCGATATAGGCGGTCTCGTCGATTTCCTTCGGCACGCCCGACATGAAGCCTTCAAGGATCCAGACCGCCAGCGGCACGTTGAACAGGCAGTGCGCCAGCGCCACCGCGATATGGGTGTCGATCAGGCCGAAAGCCGAATAGAGCTGGAAGAACGGCAGCGCGAACACCGCCGGCGGCGCCATGCGGTTGGTCAGCAGCCAGAAAAACAGGTGCTTGTCACCGAGGAAGCGGTAGCGCGAGAAGGCATAGGCTGCCGGAAGCGCCACGGCGACGGAAATCACCGTGTTCATAACCACATAGATGATCGAGTTGATGTAGCCCCTGTACCACGACGGATCATTGAAAATGACCGCGTAATTGGCAAGCGTCGGGTTTCTCGGCCAAAGCGAGAAGGCGCCGAGGATCTCCTGGTTGGTCTTGAAGCTCATATTGACCAGCCAGTAGATCGGCAGCATCAGGAAGATGATGTAGATCGTCGGCACCAGCCACCAGAACCGTGACTCCTCGCCGCGTCGCCGCATCTTGCGGGCCAGCGCGGCGTTCGCCGTCTGCGCTTCCGCTGTAGCGGGGGTCTGCCGCATCAGCGTTCGTTCGTTGGCCGTGGTTTCGTCGAGGCGCGCCATCTCACCGCTCCTCGTCGTAGGCTGTCATGACGGTGTAGAACACCCAAGACAGGAGCATGACAATCAGGAAATAGATAATCGACATGGCCGCCGCCTCACCGAGGTTGAACTCGCCGATGGCCAGCTTCACCAGATCGATCGACAGGAAAGTGGTGGTGTTGCCAGGCCCGCCGCCGGTCACGACGAACGGTTCCGTGTAGATCATGAAACTGTCCATGAAGCGCAGCAGAACCGCGATCAGCAGCACGCGGTTCATCTTCGGCAGCTGGATGTAGCGGAAGATCGCCCAGCGCGACGCCCCGTCGATCTTGGCCGCCTGGTAATAGGCGTCGGGGATCGAGACCAACCCTGCGTAGCAGAGCAGGACGACGAGGCTCGTCCAGTGCCAGACGTCCATGACGATGACGGTGACCCAGGCGTCGAACGGGTCGTTGACATAGTTGTAGTCGAAGCCGAGCGCCCGCAGCGTATATCCGAGCAGGCCGATGTCGACGCGGCCGAACACCTGCCAGATCGTGCCGACGACGTTCCACGGGATGAGCAGCGGCAGCGCCATCAGCACCAGGCAGACCGGAACGCCCCAGCCCTTCTTCGGCATGTTGAGCGCAATGAAGATGCCGAGTGGAATCTCGATGACCAGGATGATGGCCGAGAAGATCAGGTTGCGGCCCATCGCTTCCCAAAACCGGTCGGAATGCAGGATTTCCTCGAACCATTCCGAGCCCGCCCAGAAGAAGACGTTGTTGCCGAAAGTGTCCTGCACCGAATAATTCACGACCGTCATCAGCGGGATGATCGCCGAGAAAGCAACCAGCAACAGCACCGGCAGCACCATGAACCAGGCCTTGTTGTTCCAGGTCCTTCCCATGCTCAGCCTCCCATCTCGACGCGCCAGGAATCGGCATAGATGTTGATGCCGGCCGGGTCGAAAGCGATCTTCGGATCGGCGGGAATGTCCTCGTCCTCGCCGATGATCGCCGCGATGTCGCGGCCTTCGAAACTGGCGCGCACCACCTTGTGGCGGCCGATATCCTCGACCTTGCGGATTGAAACCGGCATGCCGCTGGCGCCAAGCCTGACATATTCGGGGCGGATGCCGAGTTCGATCGCACCGGTGATCCCGGCCTTAGGCGCGCCCGGCAATTCGATCGTCTGGCTGCCGAGCCGCGCGCTCCTGCCTTCGACCGCGACCGGCATGACGTTCATGCCCGGCGAGCCGATGAAATAGCCGACGAATGTATGCTTGGGGCGCTCGAACAGTTCGGCTGGCGAGCCGATCTGAACGATCTCGCCCTCATACATGACGACGACGTTTTCGGCGAAAGTGAGCGCCTCAGTCTGGTCGTGCGTGACATAGACCATGGTGAAGCCGAAGCGCCTGTGCAGCTGCTTCAACTGCGAACGCAGCACCCATTTCATATGCGGGTCGATGACGGTCAGCGGCTCGTCGAACAGGATCGCGTTGACATCGGAGCGCACCAGCCCGCGTCCGAGCGAGATCTTCTGCTTCTGGTCGGCAGTCAGCCCCCTCGCCTTTCGCTTGGCCATGTCGGCCAGACCGGTCATGTCAAGGGTTTCACGCACCTTGCGGTCGACGTCGGGTTCCGCAACGCCGCGGTTGCGCAGCGGGAAGGCCAGATTGTCGTAGACGGTCATGGTGTCGTAGATGACCGGGAACTGGAACACCTGAGCTATGTTGCGCTCCTGCGTCGACAGATTGGTGACGTCCTTGCCGTCGAACAGAAGCTCGCCGTGCGACGGATACAACAGGCCGGAAATGATGTTGAGCAGCGTGGTCTTGCCGCAGCCCGACGGCCCCAGCAGCGCATAGGCGCCGCCGTCCTCGAAGGCGTGATGCACCTCCTTCAGCGCATAGTCCTTGTCCGACTTCGGATGCGGCCCGTAGGCGTGGCGGATGTGATTGCAGTCGATGCGCGCCATGTGCCCTCCTCCTCAAGCCGCCAGCATCTGTGGCGGCGCGGCCGAGCGGCCGTTCGCGTCGAACACCATGATGTGCCGCGGGTCGATGAACACCTCGATGGTCTGGTCCGGCTCGAACACCAGGATGCCGTGCTCAAGCATCACCCAGCGGACATCGGCGAAATCGAGATGCACGAAACTTTCGGAACCGGTGATCTCGGTGACCGAGACCTTGGCTCTCACCGCCACCGCCGACGGGCTCGGCCGGGCAAGGGAGAGATGGTGGGGCTGGAAGCCGATCGTGTAACTCGTATCGGCAATACCGACGAGTTCGGCCGGCACCGGAAGGCTCACCCCACCTTCGAGAAGGAAGCTCGAACCGCTCTTCTTCAGCACGATCGTGTTGAGCGGCGGATCGGCGAACGTCCTGGCCGTGACGAGGTCGTTCGGCCTGCGGAAGACGTCGATCGTCGGGCCGAACTGGGTGATGCGGCCTTCGGAAAGCGTCGCCGTGTTGCCGCCGAGCAGCAAGGCTTCGTGCGGCTCGGTCGTGGCGTAGACGAAGATGGTGCCGGTTGCCGCAAAAATCTTCGGCAATTCCGCGCGCAACTCCTCGCGCAGCTTGTAGTCGAGGTTGGCGAGCGGCTCGTCGAGCAGCACGAGGCTGGCGTTCTTGACGATGGCGCGCGCCAGCGCGGTGCGCTGCTGCTGGCCGCCGGAGAGGCTGAGCGGCGTGCGGTCGAGAAAGGGCGTCAGCTTGAGAAGGGCTGCGGCATTGCGCACCTCCTTGTCGATCTTTGCCCGCTCGGCACCGGCCACCCTCAGCGGCGAGGCGATATTCTCGTAAACGGTCATCGCCGGATAGTTGATGAACTGCTGGTAGACCATGGCGACGTTGCGCTTCTGCACCGGGATGCCGGTGACATCCTTGCCATCGAACCAGACCGAGCCGGATGTCGGCACGTCAAGGCCGGCCATCAGCCGCATCAGGCTGGTCTTGCCGGAAAGCGTCGGCCCGAGCAGGACGTTGAGCGAGCCATGCTGAAGCGTCAGCGACACGTCGCGTATGTGCTCCGCCGCGCCGACCGTCTTCGACACGTTTCTCAGTTCCAGCATGATGCCTCCTCCCAGGCTTTCTGCATGACTATTCGGCAGCCGCGACATGGCGCCGGCTTATCCCGCGCATGAATTCGTCGAGCGCTGCCGCCTGCTCGCGGCTCAGTTGCAGGCCGCGCTTGGTCCTGCGCCACAATACATCTTCGGCCGTCATCGCCCATTCATTTTGAACGAGGTAGCGTACCTCGGCCTCGTAGAGATCGGCGCCAAAGTTGCGGCCAAGGTCGGCATTCGACCTGGCGAGGCCCAGCAGCATCCTTGCGCGAGTCCCATAAAGCCGGGTCAGGCGGCGCGCCAGACGCGCATCGAGGAACGGATAGGCCGTTTTCAGTTTCGCCACTTCGGCGTCGAAGCCGCTCGCCGGGAAATCGCCGCCCGGCAGCGGCGCGTTTGCCGTCCACGGCTTGCCGCGCTTGCCGAGAAAACCCTCGATTTTCTCGAGCATCGATTCCGACAGCCGGCGATAGGTGGTGATCTTGCCGCCGAAGGTGTTGACGATCGGCGCCGTGCCTTCGCCGCCGTCGGTCTTCAGCACATAATCGCGGGTCGCTTCCTGCGCCTTCGAGGCGCCGTCGTCATAAAGTGGGCGCACGGCGGAATAGGTCCAGACGATGTCCGAACGCTTGACCGGCTGCGCGAAATATTCACTCGCCGCGGCACAGAGGTAGTCGGTCTCGGCGTCGCTGATCTTCACGTCGCGCGGGTCGCCGGAAAAGTCCTGGTCGGTGGTGCCGATCAGCGTGAACTCTTCCTCGTAGGGGATGGCAAAGATGATGCGGCCATCCTTGTTCTGAAAGAAATAGGCGCGCGGATCGTCGAATTTCTTGCTGATGACGATATGGCTGCCCTGTACCAGCCGGACATTGTGCACGTCGTTCAAGCCGACCGTAGCCGACAGCACGTGGTCGACCCATGGGCCGGCGGCGTTGACCAAAAGCCGCGCCTTGACCTCCTCGGTGTCGCCGGTCTGCGTGTTTTGCAGCCTGACCGTCCAGAACTCGCCTTCACGGCGTGCGTCGACGACTTTCGTGCGGGTTCGTATCGTTGCGCCGCGATCGGCGGCGTCGCGGGCGTTCAACGCCACCAGCCGCGCATCGTTGACCCAGCCGTCGGAATATTCGAAGGCCTTGCGAAACAACGGCTTCAGCGGCTTGCCGGCTGGGTCGTTTGCCATGTCCAGCGTCTTGGTCGCCGGCAGCAATTTTCGCCCGCCAATGTGGTCGTAGAGGAAAAGGCCGAGCCTGATCAGCCAGGCCGGGCGCAGGCCCTTGGCATAGGGCAGCACGAAGCGCATCGGCCAGATGATGTGCGGCGCGTTCTTCCAAAGGATCTCGCGCTCCATCAGCGCCTCGCGCACCAGGCGGAACTCATAAAACTCCAGATAGCGCAAGCCGCCATGGATCAATTTGGTCGAGCCCGAGGACGTGCCGCTGGCCAGATCGTTCATCTCGGCAAGGAACACCGAGAAGCCGCGCCCAACCGCATCGCGGGCAATGCCGCAGCCGTTGATACCGCCACCGATGACGAAGATGTCATGGATCGGGGATGCGCTCACAAAAAGTCCTCCCGGATTTCGCATTGCAGCATTTTTAGGTTTTTACGAAACCGTGTCGGGATTATTTCGAAATAGGAACGAATGTCAAACGAAATATAAACAGCGGGAGTTGCCGCAACGGCACCATCAACGGTCCCATCTAGGAGAGCGACGTTTCGATCAGTTGAACCTCTGCTTCCTGGCAGATCTTGCGCACCGACGGGATGTCGCAGCGGTCGGTGATGAAAGTGTTGACCTGCGACAGGTGGCCGATGCGAACCGGCGCCGTCCGCTCGAACTTGGTCTGGTCGGAAACGAGGATCACATGCCGGGCATTGGCGATGATCGCCTGCGCCACCTTCACCTCGCGAAAATCGAAATCGAGCAACGCACCGTCATGGTCGATCGCCGAGGCGCCGATCACCGCGTAGTCGACTTTGAACTGCCTGATGAAATCGACCGCCGCTTCGCCGACCACACCGCCGTCGGAACCCCGCACGACGCCGCCGGCAATAACAACTTCGATGGAAGGATATATGCGCATCCTGTTGGCAACATTGATATTATTGGTGATGACCATCAGGCCCGCATGATCGAGAAGCGCCTTGCTGACCGACTCCGTCGTGGTGCCGATATTGATGAACAGCGAGGCGTTGTCCGGGATCAGCCTGGCTGCGGCGCGGCCGATCGCCTCCTTCTCGTCGGCGGCGATCTTGCGCCTCGCCTCGTATTCCATGTTCTCGATGCCGGACGGGAACAGCGCCCCGCCATGGATACGGGAAAGCAGGCGCTGGTCGCACAGATCGTTGAGGTCCTTGCGGATGGTCTGCGGCGTCACGTTGAAATGCGTTGCCAGATCCTCGACCAGCACGCGGCCATTGTCCTTGGCCATCTGGATGATCTCGGAATGACGCGGCGACAGATACATCGGTGACCTCCCGTTTTCGTTTTCCTTGTCTATAGCGAAAAACGAAAGCGGTGAAAAGGCATGGGGCGGCTAACGAAATTTGCATACGTCCAAAAACAAACCTCGACGCAACTTTGCCGACCAATTTTCAGGCCAGCCGGCGGGCGATTTCGGTGATGACCCCGAATGCGGTGTCGATATCCGCCGCCGTCGTCTCGAACTGACCGACTTGAAAGCGGATCGCGACCTGCCCGTCCACCCGTGTCTGCGTCAGGTAGATGCGGCCATCGTCGTTGATCGCGTTGACCAGCCGCAGGTTGTGTTCGTCCGAATCGATGCCGGCCGCCCGATGCCGGAACGAGAACAGCGACAGCATCGGCTCCGAGACGATCTCGAAATCCGCTTCCCTGGCCAGCCGCTCGGCCAGCCCTTCGCTCCAGGCGACATGGTTGCGGATCATGGTCCGCAGATTTTCCAGCCCGTGGGCGCGCAGCAGGAACCAGAGTTTCAGCGCGCGAAAGCGCCGCCCGAGCGGCACCGACCATTCGGAATAGTTGATGATGCCGTCGCGCCCATGCGTCTCCAGGTAATCCGGCTTGATGGCCAGCGTCCGCACCAGGTCTTCCGGCCGGCGGATGAACTGCATCGAGCAGTCGAACTGCGCGCCCAGCCATTTGTGCGGGTTGAAGACGATGGAATCCGCCTGCTCCACGCCCGCCCAGAAATGCCGGTATTCCGGACATATCATCGCCGATCCGGCCCAGGCGGCATCGACATGCAGATAGAGGCCGTGCCGTTTCGCCACCGCGGCGACGCCGGTGATATAATCGGTGCCGCCGGTGCTGGTGCCGCCGACGCAGGCGATGATGCCGGCCGGCAGCATGCCCGCCTGCCGGTCGGCGACGACAGCCGCTTCGAGAACTGCGACATCCATGGCGCGGAAGCGGCCGGCAACCGGAATGCGCACGAGATTGTCCTCGCCGACGCCCGACACCCAGATCGCCCGGTCGATGGAGGTGTGGACCTGGTCGGAAGAATAGACGCGCAATATCGGCTGGCCCTGCAGGCCCTTCTTGTTGCCCTGCCAGTCGAGCGCGCGCTCGCGCATGGTCAGCACGGCGGCGAGCGTCGCCGACGATGCCGAATCCTGCATGACGCCGGCAAACCCTTCCGGCAGGCCAAGCGCCTGACGCATCCAGTCGACGACGCGCGTCTCGAGTTCGGTCGCTGCCGGCGAAGTTTGCCAGAGCATGCATTGCGCGGCCATCACCGAGACCAGATATTCGGCCACCACCGAAACCGGTGCGGCGTTGGCCGGGAAATAGGCGAAGAAGCGCGGATGCTGCCAATGCGTCATGCCGGGCAGGATTTTGCGCTCGAAGTCGGCGAAGATTGCCTGCATCGTTTCGCCATGTTCCGGCGGCGAGACGTCGATGCTTCTGGAGATTTCGCCCGGCTCGACGAGCGGCCGCACCGGCCTTTCGCGAAGTGTGCTCCTGTAGTCGGCACCCCATTCGGCCGCGCGCAGCGACCATTCCCGGAATTCGTTGCTATTCATCTTGCTCTCCGTCGCATCGGGCCCAGCGATCAAAGAGCACGAAAAACGGAGGCTTTCACTCGGGAAAGTCAGGCAGGCTCGCAAAAGCAGCCTTCAGTGCATTCGACCAGCCGTCCGAGATCGTCCGATAATATTGGTCGTCCTGGGCGATACGCTTCTTCAGGCTGACCTTGAAGGCGTCCTTTTCGTAGAACAGCAGGTCGAGCGGCAGACCAACCGACAGGTTCGATTTCAGCGTCGAGTCGAACGACACCAGCAGCAGTTTCACCGTCTCGGCGAAACTCATCGCCTTCTCATAGGCGCGGATGATGATCGGCTTGCCATATTTGGTTTCGCCGATCTGGAAGAACGGCGTGTCGTCGGTCGATTCGATGAAATTGCCTTCCGGATAGATCATGAACAGCCGCGGCGCGCTGCCCTTGATCTGGCCGCCGAGGATGAAGGAGGCATTGAAGTAGGAATCGGCCTTTTCGCCCGCCGGCGACGAACTGGCGATGACTTCCTTGACGGTGTCGCCGACCAGCCGCACCGTCTGGTACATGGACGGCGTTTCAAGCAGCGTGGCGTGGCGATCGGCCACCGCCTTGGTGCGTTCGTCGAGCAGGCTGACGACAGCCTGCGTCGTCGCCAGATTGCCGGCCGACATCAGCACGATGACGCGCTCGCCCGGCTGCTCCCAGACATGCATCTTCTTGAAGGTAGAGATCGAATCCATGCCGGCATTGGTGCGCGTGTCCGACATGAACACGAGCCCGCGATCGATCTTCAAGCCGACGCAATAGGTCATCGAATCCCTTTGGCAGCAAATCTTGCCGGGGATTACTGCTCCACGGTGACGGTCACCGCAAGCTGTTCTTCCGCTTGTCCCAGTCGAATTCCCGATACAGGCGTGGCGTCGCGGTAATCACGGCCGGTTGCCACCTTAACATAGCGTTCGTCGGGCGAAATGCCGTTGGCGACGTCGAACGCGACCCAGCCAAGGCCCGCAACATGCACTTCGGCCCAGGCATGGCTCGCCGCCTGCTCGACCGCCGCATCCATCATCAAATAGCCGCTGATGTAGCGGGCCGGAAACCCCATGGCTCGCGCGGCGGCGGCAAAGATGTGGCTGTGGTCCTGGCAGACGCCGGTCTTGAGCGCCAGCGCGTCCTCGGCCGGGGTCGCCGCGTTGGTGGTGCCCATCGTATAGGCAACGCGCTCGCCGATCACCGCCATCAGCCGGTGCAGCCTTTCGATATCGGCCCCCTCGCCAACCGAGGCCGCGAGTTCGCGAATACCGCCGCCGATCGTGGTCAACGGCGTTTCCTGGCCAAACAACCACAGCGGCGCGAAACCCTGATGTGGCCCGCTGACGCCTGATGTGTCGCGTGTCACCACCTCGCCCGATGCCTCGACGGTGATGAAATCGCGCTCGCCTTCGACGCTCAAAAGCCGCGTGTCGTTGCCGAAATGGTCGGTGAAGCGCACCTCTTCGCGCGCCCCTTCGATCTTCAGCGCCCAGGACAAGACGGTCTGTGTCGGTCCGCTGACTGGAAGCAGCCGCAGCCGCTGCAACAGATAGTGCACCGGCGCGTCGTAGCGGTATTCGGTCCGGTGAGTGATCTTCAGCCGCATTGCTCTCGCCCCCTGAGCATGATCTTTTCCGGAAACCGGCTTCCACCTTCCGGGATCATGCTCGTCCCCTGAGCATGATCTTTTCCGGAAACCGGCTTCCACTTTCCGGGATCATGCTCAATAAAACCTGTAGTCCTGCGCGATCTCGTCGCCGAGCCTGATGTTGTCGCGGATGAAATTGGCCAGGAATTCATGCAGGCCGGCGTCGAATATGTCCTTGATCGAGCCGGCGGCCAGCATGGCCTGGGTCTTGCCGGCTGTCACATGACAGGCATGGCGCTCACCATAATCGTCACCCAGGAATCTGAGATGCTCGGTCAGGAAGCGGTAGCAGAAGGTCAGCGAGCGCGGCATGCGAACGTTGAGGATCAGATAGTCGGCAATGTTGGTCGGCTTGTAGTCGGCCTCGTAGACCCAGCGATAGGAGCGATGCGCCGACACCGAACGCAGGATCGATTCCCACTGGTAGTTGTCGAGCGTGGAGCCGACCCACGAGATCGACGGCAACAGCACGTAGTATTTCACGTCCAGGATGCGAGCCGTATTGTCGGCGCGTTCGACATAGGTGCCGAGTTGCGAGAAATCGAAGATCTCGTTGCGCAGCATGGTACCGTAGAACGAGCCGCGGATCAGCGCCGTTTCGCGCTTGATCGCGTCGAGCACGCTGGGCAGGTCGCGTTCGTCGATCGGCTTGGCCAGCATGCGCTTCAGCGACATCCAGGCTTCGTTGATGCTTTCCCAGGTCTCGCGCGTCAATGCGGTGCGCACCATGCGGGCATTGTTACGGGCCGTTTCGATCGACGTCATCGTGCTCGACGGGTTGGATGTGTCGCGCAGCAGGAAATCGGCAACGTTGGCGGCGGTATAGTCGGAATACTTCTGCGTGAAAGCAGCGTCCGAACCGGCACTGAGCAGCACCGAATTCCACTCTTCGGAGGCGTTCTGGGTGCGGGTCAGCGCCATGCGCAGCCCGGCATCGACCAGCCGCGCCATGTTTTCCGCCCGCTCGATGTAGCGGTTCATCCAGTAGAGCCCGTTGGCGGTGCGGCCGAGAAGCATTCTACGCGGTCCTTCGGACGGTGAGTGGTGAATGGTGAATGGTGAATGGCCGAATTTTTCCAGGGCACGACGCCGCGTGCTTCATTTCAGGGCATTTCACCAACATCAACGACATGTCATCCTTATCTATTCACTATTCACTATTCACTATTCACTATTCACTATTCACTCTCTAATCATCCAGCACCCACGTATCCTTCGTCCCGCCGCCCTGGGACGAATTGACCACCAGCGAACCTTCCTTCAGCGCCACACGCGTCAGCCCGCCCGGCACGATCTGGATGCGATCGGATACCAGCACGTAGGGCCTGAGATCGACATGGCGCGGCGCCAGTCCCTTGTCGGTCAGGATCGGACAGGTCGACAGCGCCAGCGTCGGCTGGGCGATGTAGTTCGACGGTCTTGCCGCGAGTTTCTTGGAAAAATCCTCGCATTCCTTCTTGGTCGCCGCCGGCCCGACCAGCATGCCGTAGCCGCCGGAGCCATGCACCTCCTTCACCACCAACTCGTCGATATGTTCGAGCACGTATTTCAGGCTGTCCGGCTCCGAGCAGCGCCAGGTCGGGATGTTGCCGAGGATTGCTTTACGGCCGGTGTAGAATTCAACGATCTCGGGCATGTAGGAATAGATCGCCTTGTCGTCGGCGATGCCGGTTCCCGGTGCATTGGCGATGGTGATATTGCCGGCACGGTAGACATCCATGATGCCCGGCACACCCAGTGCCGAGTCCGGGCGGAAGGTCAGCGGATCGAGGAAAGAATCGTCCACCCTTCGATAAAGCACGTCGATCTGCTTGTAGCCTTCGGTCGTGCGCATCGCGACGTGGCCATCGACGACGCGCAGATCCTGCCCCTCGACAAGCTGCACACCCATCTGGTCGGCAAGGAAGGCATGTTCGAAATAGGCGGAGTTGAAGCTGCCCGGCGTCAGCACGGCAATGGTCGGCGCGCCCCTGGTGCCTTGCGGCCGCACTGCCGCCAGCGACTGGCGCAAGAGCTGCGGATAGTTTTCCACCGGCCGCACCTTGATCTGCTGGAACAGCTCGGGAAAGAGCTGCATCATCGTCTCGCGGTTCTCCAGCATGTAGGAGACGCCGGACGGCGTGCGCGCATTGTCCTCCAGCACGTAGAATTCGTTCTCGCTGATGCGAACGATATCGACGCCGATGATATGGGTGTAGACGCCGGCCGGCGGCCGCACTCCGATCATCTCCGGCAGGAATGCCTCGTTCTTGGCGATCAATTCCTTGGGGACGCGCCCGGCGCGCAAAATCTCCTGGCGGTGGTAGATATCGTCGAGAAAGGCGTTCAGCGCCTGGACGCGCTGCTCGATGCCTTGCGTCAGCCGTCGCCATTCATTGCCGGAAATGATGCGCGGAACGATGTCGAAGGGGATAAGGCGCTCGGAGGCTTCCTGCTCGCCATAGACGGCAAAGGTGATGCCGGTCTTGCGAAAGACGCGTTCGGCGTCCTGCATCTTTTCGGTAAGCCTGGCCGGATCCTGCTCCTTCAGCCAGCGATCGTAAGCCGAATACGGTTTTCTCAATCCGGAGATTTCCGGAAGCATTTCGTCGAACGCTGCCAATCGCTTACTCCCTGTCAGGCCATTTCACTGGCGTCACCGGAGAAAATCAAGCGCAATCGGTGATTTGCAGGATGTTGGCGATCAGTATGTCGCGACCTGCCTAAAATTAGGGCAGCGCCGATATGGCTGGGTCAGGCTTTGCCTTGTGCCCGGGCAGGCGGCAGGCGCCGCTCAGAACGCGCGGAAGGTGACCACTGTAAACGTGTCCTTGATGCCTGGAAGAATCTGCACCTTCTCGTTGACGAAGTGGCCGATGTCTTCCTCGTCGTCGACATAGAATTTGGCGAGCAGATCGTAGTCGCCGGCTGTCGAGTAGATTTCCGAGGCGATCTCGGCATCGGCCAACGCGCCGGCAACATCATAGGACTTGCCCAGATCACACTTTATCTGCACGAAAAATGCCTTCATTGCCCGATCCTGCTCAAGCTTGCACGCATAGGCCGCCCTTGTGGCAGACTGCCGCCCGGCTTTCAAGCATCAGGACGGCGCTCAGGCGGAACCGACTTGGAGGAAGAAGCTTAACTGCAGCCAGCCGGCGAATGTTCGCGGGGTGCTGAAACCGTGGAGCTCCGCCAAGCGCATGCTGTGCCTGCGCGCATCGACTCCGCTGAGCACTGGGGCTCGATTACATCGCTGGGATATCGCCCCGCGCCCAGCCCTCTGAAATTTCCGCCGCCCGCGCCTCGAACGCGCCGGCTTCGATGGCGGCACGAATGTCCTGCATCAGCTTTTGATAATAGGAAAGATTGTTCCAGGTCAGCAGCATCGCTCCGAGCGCCTCTTGCGAGCGGACCAGATGGTGCAGGTAGGCGCGTGAATAATCTCTGGCGGCCGGGCAGTCGCTCTCCTCGTCCAGCGGGCGCGGATCGTCGGCATGGCGGGCGTTGCGCAGATTGACCTTGCCGCGCCTTGTATAGGCGAGGCCATGGCGGCCGGCGCGTGTCGGCATCACGCAATCGAACATGTCGATGCCGCGCGCCACCGATTTCAATATGTCGTCGGGCGTGCCGACACCCATCAGATAGCGCGGCCTGTCCGCCGGCAGCTCCGGGCAGGTGATGTCGAGCATTTCGAGCATCACTGATTGCGGCTCGCCGACCGCCAGCCCGCCGATCGCGTAGCCCTTGAGGTCCATCGCTTTCAGCGCCTGCGCCGAGCGCAGCCGCAGGGTCGGTATGTCGCCGCCCTGGACGATGCCGAACATCGCCTTGCCCGGCTGGTCGCCGAACGCCGTCCTGCAACGCTCGGCCCAGCGCAGCGACAGCTCCATCGCCCGCTCGATCTCCTTCTCCATGGCCGGCAGCGCGGTGCATTCGTCGAGCTGCATCTGGATGTCGGCGCCGAGCAGTCCCTGGATTTCGATCGAGCGCTCGGGCGACATCTCATAGGCGGCGCCGTCGATATGGGAGCGGAAGGTGACGCCCTTTTCGGTGAGTTTCCTCAGCTTCGACAGCGACATCACCTGGAAGCCGCCGCTGTCGGTCAGAATCGGATGCGGCCAGCGGGCGAATTCATGCAGACCGCCAAGCCGCGCCACACGCTCGGCGCCCGGCCGCAGCATCAGATGATAGGTGTTGCCAAGGATAATGTCCGAGCCGACGCCGCGCACCTGATCCATATACATGGTCTTGACCGTGCCGCCGGTGCCGACCGGCATGAAGGCCGGCGTGCGGATTTCTCCGCGCGGCATGGTGATGGAGCCGCGCCGCGCTTTGCCGTCGGTCGCCAGCACCTTGAAGGTGAACGCTTTAGTCATTGAATTCCTTGTTCTATACCGGGCGCGCGTCCATCGTTCTCCTGCTTGAACAGCAGACTTGCATCTCCGTAGGAGTAGAACCTGTAGCGGTTCTCGATGGCATGCGCATAGGCCGCACGCATTGTTTCCAGACCGCAAAACGCCGAAACCAGCATGAACAGCGTCGAGCGCGGCAGATGGAAATTGGTCATCAGCATATCGGCGGCCTTGAAGCGATAGCCGGGCGTGATGAAGATGTCGGTCGGACCCGACCATCCGGCCAGCGTGCCGTCCTCCCGCGCGGCGCTCTCCAGCAGGCGTAACGATGTCGTGCCGACGGCGATGATGCGCCCGCCACGCGCCTTTGCCGCGTTCAGCGCCTCGGCGGTTTCCGGGCTGACCGAACCGATCTCGGCATGCATCTTGTGGTCGGCGGTGTCGTCGACTTTCACCGGCAGAAACGTGCCGGCGCCGACATGCAGAGTGACGAAGCGCCGATCGACGCCCCTGGCATCGAGCGCGGCGAAAAGCTTGGGCGTGAAATGCAGACCGGCCGTGGGGGCGGCGACAGCCCCCTCCTCCCTGGCATAGATGGTCTGGTAGTCGCTGCGATCGCGTTCGTCGTCGTCGCGCTTCGAAGCGATATAAGGCGGCAGCGGAATGTGGCCGACGGCGTGCAGCGCCTCGTCGAGAAACGGGCCTGAGAGGTCAAAACCAAGCAAAGCCTCGCCGGCCTCGCCCTTCTCGATCACCGTGGCATCGAGCTGGCCGAGAAAGCAGGAATTAGCGTCATGGCCGAAATGGATGCGGTCACCGGCGGCGATGCGCTTGCCCGGCCGCATGAAAGCCAGCCAGCGGTCCGGCGCCACCCGCATGTGCAGCGTGGCTTCGATTTGCGCCGCCGCTTCGCCGCGCCGCCTGATGCCCTTCAACTGTGCCGGTATGACCTTGGTGTCGTTGAAGACCAGCACGTCACCGGTCTCGAGCAGCGACGGCAGCTCGCGCACCGTCCGGTCTTCGAGACCTTCACCCGGCCTGACAACCAGCATTTTGGCGCTGTCGCGCGGTTCCGCCGGTCGAAGCGCGATGCGCTCCTCCGGCAGATCGAAGTCGAAAAGATCGACGCGCAAGAAAATCCCGCCTCAAAATTCCGGGCAGGTCACCGCCCAGGCGCCAACGATCGACCCCGTCGCCAGCGCCGGAGCGGCCGCTGCGGCAAGCATCAGAGTGATAGCCGCGACAGCCGAGGAGGTCATTTCACGTCGGCCGCGACCTTCAGCGACACGATCTTGTCGGGATCCGGCACCGGCTCGCCGCGCTTGATCTTGTCGACATTGTCCATGCCTTCGATGACCTGGCCCCAGACCGTGTATTGGCGGTTGAGGAAGGCGGCATCGTCGAAGCAGATGAAAAATTGCGAGTTGGCCGAGTTCGGGTTCTGCGAGCGCGCCATCGAGCAGGTGCCGCGGCCATGGTTGGCGTTGGAGAACTCCGCCTTCAGGTCGGGCTTGTCGGAGCCGCCGGTGCCGGCGCGCGCCGGTGCGAAAGAGGGCTTGCTGGAATTGCCGAATTTCACGTCGCCGGTCTGTGCCATGAAACCGTCGATGACGCGGTGGAACACCACGCCGTCATAAGCGCCTTCGCGCGCCAGTTCCTTGATGCGGCCGACATGGCCAGGCGCCAGATCGGGAAACAGTTCGATGACGACCTTGCCCTTGGTCGTTTCCATGATGAGCGCGTTCTCGCGGTCCTTGATCTCGGCCATGTCAGAATATCCTTTTGAAATAAATGGGTTTACTTGCCGTCGGTGGCGATGCGCACCTTGATCATGCGATCGGGATCGGTGACGACCCCGTTCTGCGCCGCGTCGCCTTTCTTGATCTTGTCCACCAACTCCATGCCGTTCTCGACATTGCCGACGATGGTGTACTGGCCATCGAGCGGCGGCGCCGGCGCGAACATGATGAAGAACTGCGAATTGGCGGAATCCGGGTCCTGCGAGCGGGCCATCCCGACCACGCCGCGCTGATAGCGCTCGGTCTTCGAGAATTCGGCCGGCAGGTCGGGAAGATCGGAACCGCCGGTGCCGACAGCGTCGGCGCTGAAGCCGTTCTTCATGTTGCCGAACTTCACGTCGCCGGTCTGCGCCATGAAGCCGTCGATGACACGGTGGAAAGCGACGTTGTCATAAGCGCCCTGGCGCACCAGCTTCTTGATCTGCTCGACATGCTTCGGCGCGAGATCGGGCCTGAGCGCGACGGTCACGTCGCCGTCCTTAAGCGTGATGATCATCGTGTTTTCCGGATCGGCGGCGAACGCCGAAACGGAGGCCGTCACAAGACCGAAAAGAACGACAAAACAGGTGGCGAGCCTTTTGAGCTGCATGGATCTTTCTCCGAAAACCTTTGTTTCGCGCATGTCGTTGCCCCAGACCGGTTTCCACGTTTGGGCGACATGCATTATTTCGCAAATTTGGCGGTGAGTGCGCCAGCCACGGCCGCCGGCACGAAGGGGCGAATGTCGCCGCCCATCGAGGCTATCTGACGGACAAGTGTGGCGGTAATGGTTCGCACCGAAGGGCTGGCGGGCAGAAAAACCGTCTGCAGTTCCGGCGCCATGGTCTCGTTCATACCGGCCATCTGCATCTCGTAGTCGAGATCGGTGCCGTCGCGCAGGCCACGGATCATGATCGAGGCGCCCTGCTTCCTGGCAGCGTCGATGACCAGCCCGTCGAAAGCGACGACCTTGATGCGCGCGCCGTCGCGGCCGAACTCGGCCTTCGTCGCAGCTTCGATGAGGCCGACCCGCTCCTCGAACGAAAACAGCGGTTGCTTGCCGGGATGAATGCCGATCGCCGCATAGACGGTGTCCGCCACGGCCAGCGACGCCTTCAGCACGTCGAGATGGCCGTTGGTCGGCGGGTCGAAGGAGCCGGCATAAAGGGCGATGCGTTCGGTCATGGCAGGTGCTTCTAGCGAGCCTCTCTCGCAAAGGCAAATCCGATCAGCGAGCCGCCAATGCATGTCGCCGCAAAAGCCTGCCCTTGGGCCTGACCCGAGGGTGCGCAGCGGTTCGGAACAACGGGATCCACCCGAACGGGGACTTCAAAGCGCATCGCCTGAGCCACGGTAATCGCGATGCGCTTTTGAGTGAACCTTTTGGCCGAGATGGACGACCAATGAATGGGCCGATCACGAAGGCTTCACGCAGCGTTCATTAGATTGCAGCTTCAGAAGATGAAACCAAAACCCCATTTGATCGTTGCTAGGTGCAGGAGAACACGCACATGCTGATCTACATGCTCGCCGCCGCAATGACCGTCGCCATGCTGATAGCCACCGTATTCGGGCTGCATCAGGAAGCAGAGCGCGTCCGCGCCAAGTCCAATGCCAAACGGCTCGAAGGCTTCGGTATCCGCAAGCCTTATCGCCACTTCTGAACCGGCCGCCATCTGTTGACGGCGCCGGATCCATCGGGCCGGCACTCCCCAATCAAGGCCTAGTCGACGTTGTTGTCCGGGCCAGCGCCTTCAGTACCGGTATCCAGAGTTGCGTCGCCCTCGACACTCTCTTCGGCTTCCTCGTCCGCTTGCGGTTCCGTTATCCGCTCCACCGAAACGACCTTCTCGCCGTCAGCAGTGTTGAAGATGGTCACACCCTTGGTGGCGCGGCTGGCGAAGCGAATTCCGTTGACCGGCACGCGGATGACGGTGCCGCCATCCGAGACAAGCATGATCTGGTCGTCATTGCCGACCGGGAAAGTCGCCACCAGACGGCCGATCTCAGCCACTTTCGACACATCGGTGGCGCGGATGCCCTTGCCGCCGCGCCCTATCTGGCGGAAATCATAGGAAGACGAGCGCTTGCCGTAGCCATATTCCGTCACCGTCAGCACGAACTGCTCGTGTGCCTTGAGGAATTCGTAGCGCTCGTCGGAAAGCTCCGTCTCCTCGCCGACCTCCTCATTGGTGAGCTGGAAGTCTTCGTCCTCGCCCGCCGCAATGCCGGCGGCGAGCCGCCGTTCGGCCGCCACCCGCTTGAGATAAGCGGCGCGCTCGGCCGGCGACGCATCGACATGTTCGATCACCGCCATCGAGATCACCCGGTCGCTGGCAGCCATGGCGATGCCGCGCACGCCGACCGAATTGCGGCTCTGGAAAACGCGCACGTCGCTGACCGAGAAGCGTATGCACTGGCCGGAGCTTGCGGTCAGCAAAACGTCGTCATTGTCGGTGCAGGTCTCGACGCCGAGTATCTCGTCGCCTTCCTCTTCCAGCTTCATGGCGATCTTGCCGTTGCGGTTGACCTGGACGAAGTCCGACAGCTTGTTGCGGCGCACCGTGCCGCGCGTCGTGGCGAACATCACGTCGAGCTCGCCCCAGCTGGTCTCGTCCTCGGGCAGCGGCATGATCGTGGTGATGCGTTCGCCCTGCTCCAGCGGCAGCATGTTGATCAGCGCCTTGCCGCGCGACTGCGGGTTGCCGATCGGCAGGCGCCACACCTTTTCCTTGTAGACGATGCCGCGCGAGGAGAAGAACAGCACCGGCGTGTGCGTGTTGGCGACGAACAGCCGGGTGACGAAATCCTCTTCCTTGGTCGACATGCCGGAGCGGCCTTTGCCGCCGCGGCGCTGGGCCCGGTAGAGCGACAACGGCACACGCTTGATGTAGCCGGAATGGCTGACCGTCACGACCATGTCCTCGCGCTGGATCAGGTCCTCGTCTTCCATATCCGCCCCGCCCTCGGACAGCTCGGTGCGGCGCGGCGTGCCGAACTCGTCGCGCACGGCGACAAGCTCGTCCTTGACGATCTGCTGGATGCGCGCGCGGGACGACAAAATGTCAAGATAATCAACAATTTCCGCGCCGATCGTGTTCAACTCGTCGGCGATCTCGTCGCGGCCGAGCGCGGTCAGCCGCTGCAGGCGCAGTTCGAGGATGGCGCGCGCCTGTTCCTCGGACAGATTGTAGGTGCCGTCCTCGTTGATGCGGTGGCGCGGATCGTCGATCAGCAGGATCAGCGATTCGACGTCGCCGGAGGGCCAGCGCCGCTCCATCAACTGCTCGCGCGCCGTCTGCGGATCTGGCGCGCTGCGGATCAGCTTTATCACCTCGTCGATGTTGGCGACGGCTATGGCAAGGCCGACCAGCACATGGGCACGGTCGCGCGCCTTGCGCAGCAGGAATTTCGTGCGCCGGCTGATCACGTCCTCGCGGAAGGCGACGAACGCCTTCAGCATGTCGGTCAGCGTCAGCAATTCCGGCTTGCCGCCGTTCAGCGCCACCATATTGGCGCCGAACGACGTCTGCAGCGGCGTGAAACGGTAGAGTTGGTTGAGGATGACGTCGGCGACCGCGTCGCGCTTCAGTTCGATGACGACACGGTAGCCCTGGCGGTCGCTCTCGTCGCGGATGTCGGAAATGCCTTCGATACGCTTGTCACGCACCAGCTCGGCCATCTTCTCGATCATCGACGACTTGTTCACCTGGTAGGGAACCTCGGTGATGACGATCGATTCACGGTCGTTGCCGCGCGCCTCGACATTGACGCGGCCGCGCATGACGATCGAGCCGCGGCCGGTCGAATAGGCGCTGTAGATGCCGGAGCGGCCGAGCACGATGCCGCCGGTCGGGAAATCCGGCCCTGGAATGATCTCCATCAGCGCCGGCAGATCGATCGCCGGATTGTCGATGAGGGCGATGGCGCCGTTGCAGACCTCGCCAAGATTGTGCGGCGGGATGTTGGTGGCCATGCCGACGGCGATGCCGCCGGAGCCGTTGACCAACAGGTTCGGAAAGCGCGCCGGCAGGACTTTCGGCTCGCTGCCGGACGCATCATAAGTGTCCTGGAAATCGACGGTGTCCTTGTCGATGTCTTCCAGCAACTCATGCGCGACCTTGGTCAGCCGCGATTCGGTGTAACGCATCGCCGCCGGCGGATCACCGTCGATCGAGCCGAAATTGCCCTGCCCGTCGATCAGCGGCACGCGCAGCGACCAGTCCTGCGCCATCCGCACCAAGGCGTCGTAGATCGAGGCGTCGCCATGCGGATGGTATTTACCCATCACGTCGGCGACCGGGCGAGCCGACTTCACATATTTGCGGTTCCAGTGGTAGCCGCTCTCATGGGCGGCGTAGAGGATGCGGCGATGCACCGGCTTCAACCCGTCGCGCACGTCGGGCAGCGCACGGCTGACGATCACGCTCATCGCGTAATCGAGATAGGAGCGCTGCATCTCCTCGATGATGGATATCGGCTCGATGCCGGTGGGCCCGCCGTCGGCGCCGCGCGGTGTCTTCTGGTCGGTCAAATCAGGTCACAATCAAATCGGGAATCACTCGGTGCTTATATAGGAAGCCGGGCCGAAACTCCAACGCCCGCGGCAGTTTTCCAGTGTCGGTTTTTGTGGTGATTTCAAAAGGATATCACTGATTGCGACGATATGGCCGAGGCGCTTTCGTGGCCGCCGGGGCAAGGCTCATTGTCAGGCCAATTTTTTGCTTCACAAAGCCGGAAGCACGGATGCGTTCGGCAATTTATCGCCTCGCCGCCGGAGCCGGTAGGCGCCGGGCGCCTCCCCCATCACGCGGCGGAAACGGCGGTTGAAGGTCGACAAATCGTTGAACCCGGCTTCGAAGGCGATCGTCGAGATCGCCTCGTCCGACATGCGCAGCCGCACTGCCGCCCTGTGCAGCCGGGTTTTCAGCACGAACTGGTAGGGCGTCATGCCCGCGACATGCCGGAAGCTGCGCAGGAAATGGTAGGGGCTGGTCGCCGTTTCGCTTGCAAGCTCGGCGAGCGAGACCGGCCTTTCGGCATCCTTTTCGATGCGCCGCACCGCCTCCGCAACGCGTTTCTGATCGCGGCGGCTCGGTGACCGGGCAGCGGGCGTGATACCGGAGGCGACGGCTGCGCCGGCAATCCGCAGTCCGAGTTCCTCGAACGCCTCGATGTCGGCCATCTCGCGCGCGGCTTCCGCCTCGGCCAGCAGCCGTGCCAGCGCCGGCAAGGGCGGCAGCCGCGCCGTCTCGAAGGCCAGCTTCTTCGCGCCCGGCATATCGGCGACGATCTGCTCCATATAGGCCGGGCTGAAATGATAGGAGATGCAGCGGTCGCCGGCGCCATGCTCGTGCCCACACTCGTAGCAAGTGCGGGGGTTGCCGAGCAGAATTGCGCCTGGCGTCAACATCGCCGTGCCCTGGCGTGCGCGGTAGCGGAAAGTGCCGTTGGTCACCACTGCGACGCAGAAGTCGCGATGCTCTTCCTCGAACGGGCGATCAGCCACGCCGGCAGTGCAGACCACGTCCGACACCCGCCAGCCTTTTCCCGACGCCAGTGTATGCACGCTCCTCGTCATGGTCGAAAGATAGCAATTTTTCCCAAGCGCAAGAAGACTGCCAGGGCCTATTCTTCCCATTCTCCTGACAAGATGGGTCTCCTGACAATGTGGGCAGAAACCATGTTCAATTCATCCTCCTTTGCCGAAGCCCTGCACAGTGACGGGCCAGCCGCAGGCCTTGCCGAAAAACTGAACCTTTACGGCCGCTTCGTCGGCGCCTGGACGTTCGATGCCACGCGCCATCTCGAAGACGGCCAGGTGCTGACCGGACGCGGCGAGGTGCATTTCGGCTGGGTGCTCGAGGGATGCGCGATCCAGGATGTATGGATCTTGCCCGTGCGGAACAGTGGCGCACAAAGCTCGCTCGGCAAATGGACCTTTTATGGCACGACACTGCGCGTCTATGACCCCGGCCTCGACGCCTGGCACATCTTCTGGAGCGATCCGCGCACCCAGTATTACAGCCGCCAGCTCGGCCGCCCCGAGGGCGACACCATCGTCCAGCAAGGCGCCGACGGCACTGGCGCCGCGGTGCGCTGGAGTTTTTCCCGGATCACCGAAGATTCGTTCCGCTGGCTGGGCGAACGCTCGCAGGACAATGGTGCGACCTGGCGGCTCGAAGTCGAGTTCCTGGCGCAGCGCGCGGGTGGACATTGATAGGCACCGAAGAGCGCAAGCGGTGCGAATGAGAGGGCAGCGATCCTTCCCACCCCCCTCTGTCCTGCCGGACATCTCCCCCGCAAGGGGGGAGATCGGATGTCACAGCGGCCTCCGCCAAATCTCCAACGTTAACAACATTGCGTTAAACAAGATGGCGCGGCTGGCTGAGTGCCAATCTCCCCCCTTGCGGGGGAGATGGCCGGCAGGCCAGAGGGGGGTGCTGTCCCGCCGACATCAAAGGCTCCACCAGTTTTCACCGCCCCTACTTTGCTCTACCAATGCTGGGATCTCGGGCACGGCCCGGCGGGGAGGGTCAGAGATGCCGAGCTTCGACAGCCTGTTCAACGCCTTCGTCACCATTCTGGTGACCATCGACCCGCCTGGCCTGGCGCCGCTCTTCCTCGCCGTGACGCGCGGCATGAACCGCGAGGAGCGCAACCAGGTTTCCGTGCGCGCCTCGATCATCGCTTTCCTGGTGATGGCGCTGTTTGCAATCGCCGGCGCATCGATCCTGTCGGTGTTCGGCATCACGCTGCCGGCGTTCCGCGTCGCCGGCGGGTTCCTGCTGTTCTTCATCGCCTTCGAAATGGTGTTCGAGCGCCGGCAGGACCGCAAGGAGAAGATCGGCGACGTCGCCATCACCAAGGACATGATCCACAACATCGCCGCCTTTCCGCTGGCGATCCCGCTGATCGCCGGTCCGGGCGCGATATCAGCGACCGTCCTGCTGTCAGGCTCGTTTCCAGGTTTTGGCGCGCAGGCAGCCCTTGTCGGCATCATCGCGATCTGCCTTGTCATCACCTACCTGGTGTTCGTGCTGGCCGAGCGCATCGACCGTATCCTCGGCCAGACCGGCCGCTCGATCCTGACCCGGCTGCTCGGCGTCATCCTGGCGGCGCTTGCCGTGCAGTTCGTCGCCGACGGCGTCAAGGCGTTGATGGCGGCATGAAAATGAAAGTGGCCTCGCGCTTGATTGCCGAGGCCGTCATTTTCGTCGTCCATCTCGCGCAACGAACCGCCACTGGACGCTATCCTATTTCGCCGTCGTATCAATAACTTCGAAGTTGTGGGTGATCTCGGCGGTCTTGGCCATCATTGCCGAGGCCGAGCAGTATTTTTCGATCGAAAGGTCGATCGCCCGCCTGACCTTGTCGTGCGAAAGCGCGCGGCCCTTGACGATGAAATGCATATGGATGCGGGTGAACACCCGCGGCTCCTTCTCCGCCCGGTCGGCGTCGAGTTCAACCACGCAATCTTCGACCGCCTCGCGGCCCTTTTCGAGAATGTGGACGACATCATAGGCTGAGCAGCCGCCAGTGCCGAGCAGCACCAGTTCCATCGGGCTCGGCCCCGGCGTCTTGCCGTCGGGTCCAAACGCGGTTCCCAGCACCACCTTGTGACCGCTGCCGGACTCGCCGACGAAAGTGCGCTCCTCGACCCATTTGACCCGTGCTTTCACCTGATACGTCCTTTCATGCACACCGCTCAAACGCACAACGTCCCGAAAATCCGAGACAGATTTTCGGGACGCCAATGCGTGGCATCAAGTGGCTGGCTGTCAGCTCGCGCAGAGCCGCTGGCTCCGAGGGATCAGAACGGAATTTCGTCGTCGAGTTCGCGCGACGAACCGCCGCCACCCTTGTTGCCGCCACCGCCGCCGCGATTGAGATTCTCGCCCGGACCGGACTGGCCGAAATCCGAACCGCGGCTGCTGCCGCCACCGGCATAGCTGCCGACCTGACCGCCCTCGCCCTGCCCGCGTGCGTCGAGCATCTGCAGCTCGCCACGGAATTTCTGCAGCACGATTTCGGTCGTGTAGCGATCATTGCCGGTCTGGTCCTGCCATTTGCGCGTCTGCAACTGGCCCTCGACATAAACCTTCGCACCCTTCTTCAGATACTGCTCGGCGACCTTGGCGAGTTGCTCGTTGAAGATCACGACATTGTGCCACTCGGTCTTTTCCTTGCGCTCGCCGGAAGTCTTGTCGCGCCAGCTTTCCGAGGTGGCGACGCGGATATTGACGACCGGCTCACCCGAATTCAAACGGCGGATTTCCGGGTCCGCCCCGAGATTGCCCACCAGAATGACCTTGTTGACGCTACCCGCCATGATACTTCTCCGCGCTCATCCAAAACAAATTTTCTCGCTCTCACCTTATAGACTGCGGACATTCCCCGCCTGCCGTGGCTGGCTTTTCCCACAAGGTTTTTGTTCTCTTTTCGTTCTATAACCATCAATCCGTTTTGTCAAGGAATGTCAGCAATCGATGGGTTCCGCCGTGCCGTTCCATATGGGCGCGAAAAGACTGCTTGCCAAATCAATAAGTGTAGACTTATGCTTTTGCCATGATCGAAGCCGAGATTTTTCGAGCGCTTGCCGACCCGACGCGCCGCGCCGTGTACGAACGGCTCGCCGCCGGCGAAATGACGGTGTCGGAACTGCGCAGCGGCATGAGCGTGTCGCAACCGGCCGTGTCGCAGCATCTCGCAGTGCTGCGCGGCGCCGGCCTGGTGGCCGAGCGGCGAGCCGGCCGCAACTCCTATTATCGCGCCGATCCGCAAGGGCTTGAGCCTCTGCTCGGCTGGATCGAGCGTTACCGTGCGTTCTGGCCCGAGCGTATCGAACGGCTCAAGGCGGTTTTGAAGGATATGGACCAATGACGGCAAAACAGCATTCAAACATGGCGGCAGACTCGATCGAGTTCGAGTGCGAACTTCCAGACCCGCCGGAGAAAGTGTGGCGGGCGCTGACGGTGCCGGACCTGCTCGCGGCCTGGATGATGCCGAACGACATCAAACCCGAGATCGGCAGCCGCTTTGCCTTTGCCAAGGCGGATGCACCGATCGAGTGCGTAATCCTCGACGCCGAGCCCGAACGCCTGCTGCGTTATTCCTGGCGGGAGCGGCCGGCGCCTGGCAATATCGCGGATCCACTGGACAGCCCAATGGATAGCCCAATAGTTAGCATCGTCACCTTCACGCTCGACCGCACGGTGTCGGGCGGAACGCATCTGCGCATCGTCCACGACGGATTTGCGCGAGTAGCGACGCCTGCGGTTGCCGGCGCCGGTTGCCGGCTTTCACTCAACGCGCACAACCCCAGACAGACCATAGCCGCAAACACGCCTCGCCTCTCCCTGCGCGCGGCCTGAGCAGCACAACGGAGAAAAGCGATGAGCGGTTTTGCCAACCTGGTGCCGATGGTGATCGAGCAGTCGAGCCGCGGCGAACGCGCCTTCGACATTTTCTCGCGGCTGCTGCGCGAGCGCATCGTCTTCATCAACGGTCCGATCGACGACAATGTGTCGGCGTTGGTCTGTGCCCAGCTCCTGTCGCTGGAATCCGACAATCCAGACAAGGAGATTTCGCTCTACATCAACTCGCCTGGCGGTGTGGTGACCAGCGGCTTCGCCATCTACGACACGATGCAGTACGTTTCTTGCCCCGTATCGACCGTCTGCATGGGCTTTGCTGCGTCGATGGCCTCTTTCCTGCTGATGGCCGGCACCCCGGGGCGACGCATCGCGCTGCCCAACACCAGCATCCTGCTGCACCAGCCGTCAGGCGGTTTCCAGGGCCAGGCCTCCGACATCCAGCGCCACGCCGAAGGCATCCTCAGGACCAAGCGGCGCATGACCGAGCTTTACGCGCACCACTGTGGTCGCACGGTCGAAGAGGTCGAACGCACGCTCGACCGCGACCATTTCATGACCGCCGCGGAGGCAAGGACATGGGGCCTTGTCGATCATGTTTTTGATACGCGCAAACAGGCGGCTTGAAAGCCGAACGCCATGAGCGATAGCAGCCAAGCCGTTCGGCCAGTTTGATCGCCACCGGTCTGGCTTCGGCCAGAGTGCGGCGATACAGTCCGCCGATGTCCAGGATTTCACGCATTTGCTCGAACCGGCTGATTGTCGGTGTCGCCATCGCGGCACGGCGGGCTCCCCTTCTCCCCTTGTGGGAGAAGGTGGCCGAGCGAAGCTCGGTCGGATGAGGGGTGCTCCAGCTTGGCATCAACAGCACTCCGTCCAACACCCCTCAACCGTCTTGGCGCTGCGCGCCAATCCACCTTCTCCCACAAGGGGAGAAGGCAAGACCGCGCTATTACCGCCCCCGGCGATAGCACATCGGCCATCGCTGCCACAATGTCAGGAGTGTCAGGCATTCGTGCTGCGCTTGCGCCATTGAAACGGATAGCCCCGCCGCTGCTTCCGCAAACGGTCGGGGCTTTCTTGGATCTGAAATCCAATGGCCGGGAGCGAACTGCCGGCTCTTTGATCTCGGATGCTTCGCGGCGTTCAGCCGACGATCCGACTAGTAGTCTCTGATTTTCATGGGATCGGCAGGTCACGGTTTGTCGGGCGGCGCAAACGCCTGGCCCTGGCACTTATGCCTGCCGCGGCTCCAGTGACACGTGGAGCCTCAAGGGACTGTCCGGTGGAGTCATTCCTCTGCTCTCCTCTTCTGTCCATTGCGACTGGTGTCGTCCGAAGCGCATATCGCAGAAGCCTGCAACTCGTACAGGCCGCCTTAGGGCGGCGAGGCCATCGAAAGATAGTCGGCTTCGGTGACGTCTGGAGTCTGACTCCCTAAGGCTGAGACGTCAACAGCTGGATAGCCGATTTACTAAAAACGTGATCGCTTGTGTGGCGAATCCGAAATTTGCATCCGTTTTGAGCAGCGCGACGTTGGCTGTGGATACACGGACGCATTTGTCAGGAGCGTGTTCGGCCTTTGTTCTTTCCGCTTGCTCGCCCGCGCAAAAGACGGTTAAAGGCTTTGGTCGAGAGTTCTCTCGAAATGGTAGCTAAAATACCTACATGGGAGATGGCCGGGATAACCCGCCATCCCACGAGATTCCAGATCTGAGGCGGCGACCGGCGATGGCCGACCATAAATATCTTTCCATTCGCGGGGCGCGCGAACACAATCTGAAGAATGTCGATCTCGACCTGCCGCGTGACAGCCTGATCGTAATGACCGGGCTGTCGGGGTCCGGCAAGTCCTCGCTCGCCTTCGACACCATCTATGCCGAGGGCCAGCGCCGCTACGTCGAGAGCCTGTCGGCCTATGCGCGACAGTTCCTCGAAATGATGCAGAAGCCTGATGTCGACCAGATCGACGGCTTGTCGCCGGCCATCTCCATCGAGCAGAAGACCACGTCGAAGAACCCGCGCTCGACGGTCGGCACCGTCACCGAGATCTACGACTACATGCGGCTGCTGTTCGCGCGCGTCGGCATCCCCTATTCGCCGGCCACCGGCCTGCCGATCGAGAGCCAGACGGTTTCGCAGATGGTCGACCGCGTGCTGGCGGTCGAGGAGGGCACGCGCCTGTTCATCCTGGCGCCGATGGTGCGAGGCCGCAAAGGCGAATACCGCAAGGAACTGCTGGAGCTGCAGAAGAAGGGTTTTCAGCGCGTCAAGGTCGACGGTGTCTTTTACGAAATCGCCGACGTGCCGGCGCTGGACAAGAAGTACAAGCATGACCTCGACGTCGTCGTCGACCGCATCGTCGTGCGCGGCGATCTGGCGACGCGGCTTGCCGATTCCATCGAGACCGCGCTGAAGCTCGCCGACGGGCTGGCGGTGGCCGAATTCGCCGACCGGCCGCTCGACGCCAGCCAGACCGGCGAGGATTCGGTCAACAAGTCGAAGAACGAGACGCATGAGCGCATCCTGTTCTCCGAAAAATTCGCCTGCCCGGTGTCCGGCTTCACCATTCCCGAAATCGAGCCGCGGCTGTTCTCCTTCAACAACCCGTTCGGCGCCTGCCCGACCTGCGACGGCCTCGGCAGCCAGCGCGCCATCGACGCCAGCCTGATCGTGCCCGACGACAATCTGTCGCTGCGCGCCGGCGCCGTCAGCCCATGGGCGAAATCGACCTCGCCCTATTACGTGCAGACGCTCGAGGCGCTGGGCAAGGCTTATGGCTTCAAGCTCGGCGACAAGTTCCGGGACCTGACCGCAGAGGCAAAGCAAGCCATCCTGCACGGCACCGGCGAGCGCGAAGTCACTTTCCAGTATGATGACGGCCTGCGCTCCTACCAGACGACAAAGACATTCGAAGGCGTCATCCCCAATCTCGAGCGGCGCTGGAAGGAAACCGAATCCGCCTGGATGCGCGAGGAGATCGAGCGCTTCATGTCGGCCACGCCTTGCCCGGCCTGCCGCGGCTACCGGCTGAAGCCGGAAGCGCTGGCGGTGAAGATTGCCGGCAAGCACATCGGCGAGGTCACCGAGCTGTCGATCCGCAAGGCCGACCAATGGTTCACCGAGCTGCCCGCCGCACTCAGCGACAAGCAGAACGAGATCGCGGTGCGCGTGCTCAAGGAAATCCGCGAGCGGCTGCGCTTCCTCAACGATGTCGGGCTCGACTACCTGACGCTGTCGCGCAATTCCGGCACGCTGTCGGGCGGCGAGAGCCAGCGCATACGGCTGGCCTCGCAGATCGGCTCCGGCCTCACCGGCGTGCTCTATGTGCTGGACGAGCCGTCGATCGGCCTGCACCAGCGCGACAATGCGCGCCTGCTCGACACGCTGAAGCATTTGCGCGACATCGGCAACACGGTGATCGTCGTCGAGCATGACGAGGACGCTATCCTGCATGCCGACTATGTCGTCGATATCGGCCCGGCCGCCGGCATCCACGGCGGCCACATCATCGCGCAAGGAACGCCGCAGCAGATCATGGCCAGCCCCGCCTCGATCACCGGCAAATATCTGTCCGGCGAGCTCGAAGTGGCGACGCCGGCGGTGCGGCGCGAGGCCAAGAAGAACCGGCGCCTGAAGATCGTCGGCGCGCGCGGCAACAATCTGAAGAATGTTACCGCCGAAATCCCGCTCGGCACCTTCACCGCCGTCACCGGCGTCTCCGGCGGCGGCAAGTCGACCTTCCTGATCGAGACCTTGTTCAAGGCAGCGTCGCGCCGCATCATGGGTTCGCGCGAGCACCCGGCCGAGCACGACCGCATCGAGGGCCTCGAATTCCTCGACAAGGTCATCGATATCGACCAGTCGCCTATAGGGCGGACGCCGCGCTCCAATCCCGCCACCTATACCGGCGCCTTCACGCCGATCCGCGACTGGTTCGCCGGGCTGCCGGAGTCCAAGGCGCGCGGCTATCAGCCAGGTCGCTTCTCGTTCAACGTCAAGGGCGGTCGCTGCGAGGCCTGCCAGGGCGACGGCGTCATCAAGATCGAGATGCACTTTTTGCCCGACGTCTATGTCACCTGCGACGTCTGCCACGGCAAGCGCTACAACAGAGAGACGCTCGACGTCCTGTTCAAGGGCAAGTCGATTGCCGACGTGCTCGACATGACGGTCGAGGAGGGCGTCGATTTCTTCGCCGCCGTGCCCGGCGTGCGCGACAAGTTGGAGACGCTGAAGCAGGTCGGCCTCGGCTACATCCATGTCGGCCAGCAGGCGACGACGTTGTCGGGCGGCGAGGCGCAGCGCATCAAGCTGGCCAAGGAACTGTCGCGCAAGGCGACCGGCAAGACGCTCTACATCCTCGACGAGCCGACCACCGGCCTGCATTTCCACGACGTCGCCAAGCTCCTGGAAGTGCTGCACGAGCTGGTCGACCAGGGCAACACAGTGGTCGTCATCGAGCACAATCTCGAGGTAATAAAAACCGCCGACTGGGTGCTCGACCTCGGTCCCGAAGGCGGCGACGGCGGCGGCGAGCTGGTGGCCTCAGGCACGCCCGAGGATATCGTCCGCGAAAAGCGCAGCTACACCGGCCAGTTCCTGCGGGAGCTGCTGGAGCGGCGGCCCGGAGGCAAGCGCGAAGCGGCGGAGTGAGTGAAGACTGGCTGGCGTCTGGAAGAACCTTCAAATGAAGATCAGAAGAGCGCTTGCCGGTGATCCTGATGCTGTCGTCCGGCTGACGCAAGCCGTCTTTGCGCCCTACGCCCAATCCGCACCGGCTGACGCTTGTCGACATGGCTAAAGCTGTCAAGACGCTCGCTACGGTCTGATCCATTTCAACTCGGGAGGACGACAGTGACTCAATCTGGAACAATCCGCGCCGGCATGGGTGGCTGGACCTTCGAGCCCTGGGACAAGTCTTTCTACCCGGACAAGTTGTCCAAGGCGAAGCAACTGCACTATGCAACCCGGCAGGTGCCAAGCATCGAGGTCAACGGCACCTATTATTCGAGTTTCAAGGAGCCGACCTTCGTCAAATGGGCAAACGAAGCGCCGGACGGTTTTGTCTATTCGCTGAAAGGCAACCGTTTCGTCACCAACCGCCGCGTCCTCGGTGAGGCCGGCGAGTCGATGACGCGTTTCCTGGGATCGGGTGTCGCCGCGCTCGGCGACAAGCTCGGGCCGATCCTGTGGCAGTTCGCGCCAACCAAAAAATTCGACCCGGACGATTTCGAGGCTTTCCTCAAGCTGTTGCCTGAGAAGCAGGACGGCGTTGCGCTGCGCCATGCGGTCGAGGTGCGCAACGACAGTTTCGTCGTGCCAGAATTCGCCGCCCTGGCGCGCCAATACAAGGTCGCGATCGTCTATGCCGACCACGCCAAATATCCAGCAATAGCCGACGTCACCGGCGATTTCATCTATGCCCGGCTGCAGACCGGCAGCGACGACAATCCCGACTGCTACACGCCAAAGGTGCTCGACGAATGGGCGGCGCGGGCCAAGACCTGGGCCCAGGGCAAGGCGCCGGCCGACCTGCCGCGTGCCGATCCCTCAACCGAAGCACCGCTCAAACCGCGTGATGTGTTCGTCTACTTCATCACCGAAGGCAAGGCCCGCGCGCCGTTCGGCGCCATGGCGCTGATGAAGCGCGTCACAGGCTGACGTTGGCGGCACAGCGCATCCACCCCTTCGGTCATGCCGCCACCACGACTTCGTTGTAGGCATCGAGATCGACGAAGAACACCTTGGTGAGCTCCGCGATCAGTTGGTCGTGGTCGTATCCTTGCGATTTCAGAATATCGATGGCGGTCATGATGTCGACGTGCTCGGTAAGCCGTCGTTTCTGGTGGTCCTCGACGTAACGTTCCATCGGCTGCCCTGGCCCAAGTGCCCCAAATGCGTTTGAACAACGATCAGATCGCAGGATGGAGGCTGCTTGCACGGAACGTGCCGGCTGAGCCTGCGCCTGATCTGTCGACGTGACTGATACGGAAAGCGGCCGACTCAACAAGGCCAAGTAAAGCCTAGCATGCAATCTTCAGCGCGCCAGAGGCGTTCAGGAACAAAGGCGTTCAGGATAGACTGGGCGGGCATTCGCGACTTCGTCATCCTTGGGCGCAGCGACGCGAAGCGGCGCGAAGACCCAAGGATCCATGCCGTAACTTCAGAGCGTCGCCACGGTACAGAATCCAGGATTGTGTACGCTGGAAAACGGCTTCTGTTCTTGACCGCTGCACTCTTTGGCTGACTGCACGGCGTGGATCCTGGGGTCTGCGCCGCGTCGCTCCGCTCCTTGCTTCGCCCCAGGATGACGAAGGGAGGGATGGTTCGGCTAATCCCAAAGGTGCGATTCGCCAGCGAGGAGAACCGTCATTCTTCCCGCGCTAAACGGTCAGGAACTTCCTCACATCGGCCCGGTCGAGATCCTCGGCCGGGCCGGTGTGGACGATCAGGCCGCGGTCCATGATGTTGACCTCGTCGGCCAGTTCCCGGCAGAAATCGAGATACTGTTCGACCAGCAGCACGGCGATATCGGCCTGGTCGCGCAGATAGCGGATGGCGCGGCCGATATCCTTGATGATCGACGGCTGGATGCCTTCGGTCGGCTCGTCGAGCACCAGCAGTTTCGGCCGCATCACCAGTGCCCTGCCAATGGCAAGCTGCTGCTGCTGGCCGCCGGAAAGGTCGCCGCCGCGGCGCGCGAGCATCTGCTTCAGCACCGGGAACAATTCGAAGACGTGGCCGGGAATGTTGCGGTCGACGCGCTTCAATGGCGCAAAGCCCGATTCGAGGTTTTCCCGCACGGTGAGCAGCGGGAAGATCTCCCTGCCCTGCGGCACGAATGCGATGCCCGACCGGGCGCGATCATACGCCGCGCTCCGGTCGAGCGCCTTCCCCTCGAAGGCAACGCTTCCGCTCGTCAGCCGGTGGTGGCCGACGATCGATCTCATCAAACTGGTTTTGCCGACGCCGTTGCGGCCGAGCACGCAGGTGATCTTGCCGGCGCCGGCCTTCAGCGAGACGCCACGCAGCGCCTGGGCGGCGCCGTAGTGCAGCGTGGCGTTGGAGACTTCGAGCATGGTCAGCGCCTTCTCCAGCGCCTGAAGAACGAAAGATCGAAATGATGGAACGGAACGCGCCAGACCATGGTCATCTCCCCAGATAGACTTCGACGACACGCTCGTCGGCCGAAACGAAATCGAGCGAGCCTTCGGACAGCACCGAGCCTTCGTGCAGGCAGGTGACCTTGACGCCGAGCTCGCGCACGAAATGCATGTCGTGCTCGACGACGATGACCGAATGGTCGCGGGCAATATCCCTGAGCAGCCGCGCGGTCTCCTCGGTTTCGGCGTCGGTCATGCCGGCGACCGGTTCGTCGACCAAAAGCAGCTTCGGATCCTGCGCCAAAAGCATGCCGATCTCGAGCCATTGCTTCTGGCCGTGGCTGAGATTGGCGGCAAGCTCGTCGCGCTTGTCACCGAGCCGGATGATGCCGAGGATGTCGTCGATCCGCCGCGCCTCCGCCGCCGAGCGGCGATGGAACAGTGCCGGGAAGATCGAGCGTGGGCCCTTCAGCGCCAGCATCAGGTTGTCCTCGATCGTGTGGCTTTCGAACACCGTCGGCTTCTGGAATTTCCTGCCGATGCCCATCATGGCGATCTCGGCCTCGTCATGTTTCGTCAGGTCGACCTGCCCGTCGAAATAAACCTCGCCCGAGTCGGGGCGCGTCTTGCCGGTGACGATGTCCATCATCGTGGTCTTGCCGGCGCCGTTGGGACCGATGATCGCCCGCATCTCGCCCTTGTCGAGCACCAGCGACAAATTGTTGATGGCGCGAAAGCCGTCGAAGGAAACCGAGACGCCGTCGAGATAGAGGATGGTGTTGCTCTTCGGCATTGCTCACTCCGCCGGCTGAGGTTCGGGGCCGGATGCGGACCAGTCGCCCGGCGTTCTCGCAGCCGAGCGAACGATCTTCGGCGGTGGCGGGACGTCAGGATCGGTGCCGGCCTCCCCAACGATCGGGTCGGCGATCGAGGCTGCGCGCAGCGCCCTGGCATTGCCGCGCCAGGAATCCCACATGCCGACAATGCCCTTGGGCAGGAACAGCGTGACGGCGACGAACAGCCCGCCCAGCGCAAACAGCCAGAACGCCGGCAGCACGCCGGTGAACCAGGATTTGCCGGCATTGACCACGAGCGCGCCGATGATCGGCCCGACGATGGTGCCGCGTCCGCCGACGGCCGCCCATACCACGACCTCGATCGAATTGGACGGCTCGAACTCGCCCGGATTGATGATGCCAACCTGCGGCACATAGAGCGCGCCGGCAATGCCGGCCATGACAGCCGACACGGTGAAGGCGAACAGTTTGACGTTTTCGGCGCGCCAGCCGAGAAAGCGCGTGCGGCTCTCGGCGTCGCGCACCGCCATCAGCAGCTTGCCGTATTTGGAACCGACGATCGCCCAGGTGACGAACACGGCGAGCGCCAGCGTGACGGCGCTGGCCGCGAACAATGCCGAGCGTGTGGCATCGGCCTGCACGTTGTAGCCGAGAATATCCTTGAAATCGGTCAGGCCGTTGTTGCCGCCGAAACCCATGTCGTTGCGGAAAAACGCAAGCAGCAGCGCATAGGTCATCGCCTGGGTGATGATCGACAGATAGACGCCGGTGACGCGGCTGCGGAAGGCGAACCAGCCGAAGACGAAGGCGAGCAGGCCAGGCACTGCAAGAACCATGATCGTGGCAAACCAGAATTGGTCGAAACCGTACCAGAACCACGGCAATTCCCCATAATTCAGGAACACCATGAAGTCCGGCAGCAGCGGATTGCCGTAAACGCCGCGCGAACCGATCTGGCGCATCAGATACATGCCCATCGCATAGCCGCCGAGCGCGAAGAAGGCGCCGTGGCCGAGCGAAAGGATGCCGCAATAGCCCCAGACGAGATCGAGCGCCAGGGCGAGCAGCGCGTAGCAGAGGTACTTGCCGGTGAGCGCGACGACATAGGACGGCACGTAGAACGCACTTGTCGGCGAGACCGCAAGATTGAGCAGCGGCACGATGATGGCGACCGCCAGAAGGATGAAGATCGTGATGGCGATGCGGCGGTCGGCGCCGGCGGCGAAGAAGCGTCCGGTGATCATGCTTCCACCGACCTGCCCTTCAGCGCGAACAGGCCGCGCGGGCGTTTCTGGATGAACAGGATGATGAGGACCAGCACGACGATCTTGCCGAGAACCGCGCCGGCATAGGGTTCGAGGAACTTGTTGACGATGCCGAGCGAGAAGGCGCCGACCAGCGTCCCCCAGAGATTGCCGACCCCGCCGAAGACGACGACCATGAAGCTGTCGATGATGTAGCCGCGGCCGAGATTGGGCGAGACATTGTCGATCTGGCTGAGCGCGACACCGGCGATGCCGGCAATGCCGGATCCCAGGGCAAAGGTCAGCGCGTCGACCCACGGCGTCCTGATGCCCATCGAAGCGGCCATGCGGCGATTGGCGGTGACGGCGCGCATCTGCAGGCCCCAGGGGGTGCGCTTCATCACATAAAGCAGCACCGCGAACACGCCGAGCGCGAATACCAGTATCCAGAGCCGGTTCCAGGTCACCGCAAGCTGGCCGATATAGAACGAACCCGACATCCACGACGGATTGCCGACCTCCTGGTTGGTCGGCCCGAAGATGGTGCGCACGGCCTGCTGCAGGATCAGCGAGACGCCCCATGTCGCCAGCAGCGTCTCCAGCGGCCGGCCGTAGAGAAAACGGATCACGCCCCGCTCGATGACGAGGCCGACGAACGCCGCGACCGAGAAGGCGAGCGGCAGCGCGATAACCAGCGACCAGTCGAACAGGCCGGGAAAGGAGGTTCGGATCACCTCCTGCACGACAAAGGTCGTGTAGGCGCCGAGCATCACCATTTCGCCATGCGCCATGTTGATGACGCCCATGACGCCAAAGGTGATGGCGAGGCCGATCGCCGCCAGCAGCAGCACCGATCCGAGCGAAATGCCGTACCAGATGTTCTGGCCCGCATCCCACAGCGCCAGCGTCGAATTGATGTTGGCGATCGCCGCCGTCGCCGCGTCCTTGACCGCGCCTTCGGAATTGGCCTCGACGGCTGTGAGCAGGGACAGCGCGTTGCGATCGCCGCGCCCGCCGATCAGGGCGACCGCCGCCAGCTTGTCGAACTCCGACCTGTCGGACACCAGAACCGATGCGGCGCGGGCCTGTTCGAGCAGCGCCTTGACGCTCGCCACGGTCTCGCTGGCGACTGCAGCATCGAGCGGCTCGATGTTTGTCGCATCGGGCGTCCTGAACATGGTGTCGGCGGCGGCAATGCGCGCGGCCGGATCTTTTGCGCCGAGCGTCAGCGTGCCCAGCGCATCGCGGACGGCGCGGCGCAGCGTGTTGTTGACCTTGATCTTGGTGATCTCGCTTTTGGCCGCGTCGCCTGATTTTTCACCGCTCAGCGGGTCGAGCAGCTCAACGCTGCCGCCAGCTGCCTTGCCGATGAAAACCAGCGAATCGGCCTTGCGGACGTAAAGATCGCCCTCGGCAAGCGCGCCAAGCGGTCGTTCGACGGCAGTATCACCGGTGGCCGCCAGCTCGCGCACGACAGCTTCGGTGGCCGAGAAATTCGAGGCAGTGGCAAATTTGGCGATGATGGCGCGCAGATCCGCTTCGGCAGCGTTCGACGGCGACAGCATCCCCAGGAGGAGCAGCACCGTCAGGCCGATCGCGCGGGTGAGGATCATCGATTTCTGCGATTCTTGAGGGTTGAAACTTCGCGTCCGGGCGGACTGGAGGAGAGGACGAGTTCGCCCGGACGCGTCGCGGTCCAGGTCGTGGAGAAATCCACGACCGTCAGACCCGGGAGGATCAGTTGGTCCCCTTGCCGCCGCATTTGCCGGTGGCGACATTGAAGTTGCCGCAGGACAGAGGCGCGCGCCAATCGGAAATCAGGTCCTTCGAATCGGCCAGATAGTCGGACCACTCGTCGCCCATCACCAGGCCAGGCGTCTGCGAGACGGTCTCGAACTGGCCATCGGCCTGGATTTCGCCGATCAGCACCGGCTTGGTGATGTGATGGTTCGGCATCATGGTCGAATAGCCACCGGTCAGGTTCGGCACCGAGACGCCGATCACGGCGTCGATGACCTTGTCAGGATCGGTGGTGCCGGCCTTCTCGACCGCCTTCACCCACATGTTGAAGCCGACATAATGGGCTTCCATCGGGTCGTTGGTGGTGCGCTTGTCGCTCTTGATGAACTTGTGCCAGTCGGCGATGAACTTGGCGTTCTCGGGCGTATCGATGCTCTGAAAATAGTTCCAGGCGGCGAGATGACCGACGAGCGGCGCGGTATCGAGACCGGCAAGCTCTTCCTCGCCGACCGAGAAGGCCATGACCGGGATGTCCTCGGCCTTGACGCCCTGGTTGCCAAGCTCCTTGTAGAACGGCACGTTGGCGTCGCCATTGACCGTCGAGACGACGGCGGTCTTCTTGCCGGCGGAGCCGAACTTCTTGATCGCCGCGACCTCGGTCTGCCAATCGGAGAAGCCGAACGGCGTGTAGTTGACCATGATGTCTTCGGCAGCGACGCCCTTGGCTTTCAGATAGGCTTCGAGGATCTTGTTGGTGGTGCGCGGATAGACGTAGTCGGTGCCTTCAAGCACCCAGCGCTTCACCGAACCGCCGTCCTCGCTCATTAGATAGTCGACAGCCGGAATAGCCTGCTGGTTCGGCGCTGCGCCGGTGTAGAACACGTTGCGCTCGCTCTCCTCGCCCTCATACTGGACGGGGTAGAACAGGATGTTGTCGAGTTCGCTGAACACCGGCAGCACCGACTTGCGCGACACCGAGGTCCAGCACCCGAACACCGCCGCGACCTTGTCCTTGGAGATCAGCTCGCGCGCCTTTTCGGCGAACAGCGGCCAGTTCGAAGCCGGATCGACGACGACCGCTTCGAGTTTCTTGCCGAGCAGGCCGCCCTTTGCATTCTGCTCTTCGATGAGCATCAGCATGGCGTCCTTCAGCGTCGTCTCCGAAATCGCCATGGTCCCCGACAGCGAGTGGAGGATACCCACCTTGATCGTGTCGTCAGCCGCCCTGGCCGGGACGCTCATCAGCAGGCCGGCCGTGACCGCGCCTGCCGAAAACATTTTTGTTATTGTCGAGAAACTGCCCCGCATATTTCAAAACTCCCTGACTGGTTGATCGCATCGCGAACAGACCATGCAACGGCTGTGCCAACCGCAGGAGCAAATCAAGCGGGCCTGGATTTCCCAGCCGTATCAGCCGGTTAATATATTAGCCGCCAAAGATAAGTGCCGCTGCCCGTGCTCTGCGTGAGAAAAACATCCCCGCTCTCGCCTAATTTTTGATCACTCGCGAGTTTATGCATGATTTTTAAGCAAAAGACGGCGAACTGTTGCGGCGCTGCAGGAAAATGGGGCAGGATTGATCCTCACAAGAGCGACCGCATGACCTCCAGGATTTTTCGTATTTTCAGCACCATGCTTCTGGTTGCGGCAACCGGCAGCGCCCGCGCCGACTTCACCGATGGCAAATTGCCGGATGGCACCTATCACTGCGAAGTCTATCTGCTTGGCGTGTTCCTCAGCCTTGGCGACATCACCGTCAAGGGCAATGTCTATAGCGGCCCGGTGAGCTTCGGAACCGCCCGGCAGGGCTACAACTATCAGATGAATGCAAATGGCGAGATCACCTGGTTGGGCCCGTTGGGCGGCTACACGACCGGCGGCAACTCGATCTCGCTCACGCAAGCCACCCTGGACGGTCAAACCAGCCCGTCCTTCGACATCATCATGAAGCAGCCTGACGGCGCCTTCACCGCCTCGACCTGCACGAAGCGTTGAACGGCCGACAAGGAGAGGCGCGAAACCTTGTGAGGTTCCGCGCCAGCAGCAGTCGGGAGGCTATGGCTAAATGCTTTTGGCCGACATTTGTCCGGCAATGTACTCGGCCTGACGGATCGCCAGCGACACGATCGTCAATGTCGGATTTTCAGCCCCGCCCGTGGTGAACTGGCTGCCATCCGACACGAACAGGTTCTTGATGTCGTGCGCCTGGCCATGCTTGTTGACGACGCCGTCGGCCGCCTTCTCGCTCATCCGATTGGTTCCGAGATTGTGGGTCGACGGATAGGGTGGCGTCGGGAAGGTCCGCGTCGCCCCGACCGCCTCGTAGAGCGCCGAGCCCTGCTTGTAGGCGTGGTTGCGCATCGCCGTGTCGTTGGCATGGTCGTCGAAATGGACGTCCGCCACCGGCATGCCGTGCGCGTCCTTGATATCGGCATGCAGCGTGATGCGGTTTTCCTGGCGCGGCATGTCCTCGCCGACGATCCACATGCCGGCCATGTGGTCGTAATGGTCGAGCGCCGTGGTGAAGGAACGCCCCCAACCGCCGGGATTGAGGAAGGCGGCCATGAACGGCAGGCCGAGCGACAGCGTCTCTAACTCGTAGCCGCCGACGAAGCCGCGCGAGGGATCGTTGCGGGCCTCATCGCGGATGATACCGGCCATGGTGGTGCCGCGATACATATGCACCGGCTTGTCGAAGATGCCGTAGACCGAGCCGGTGGTGTGGCGCATGTAGTTCTTGCCGACCTGCCCCGACGAATTGGCAAGGCCGTCGGGAAACTGGCTCGATGCCGAATTGAGCAGCAGCCGCGGGCTCTCGATCGAATTTCCGGCGACCGCGACGATGCGAGCCTTCTGTTCCCTCAGTCTGCCGTCCTTGTCGGTATAGACGACCCCGGTTACCTTGCCCGACGCATCGTGGTTGATCTTGATGGCCATGGCATTCGGCCTGACCTCGAGATGGCCGGTCGCCTCGCCCTTGGGAATTTCGCTGTAGAGCGTCGACCATTTGGCGCCCCATTTGCAGCCCTGGAAGCAGAAGCCGGTCTGCTGGCAGGCATTGCGGTCGTCGCGCGGCTCGGAATTGATTGCCATCCGGCCGGTGTGGCACTCCTTGTAGCCGAGCCTGTCGGCACCGGCCTTCATCACCTTGAAGTTGTTGTTGCCGGGAAGGCCCGGGATATTGTTTGTGAGCGTCACGCCGAGCTTGTCTTCGGCCTTTGCGTAGTAGGGCTCGAGCTCGGCAAGCGTGATCGGCCAGTCGAGCAGGTTCGCGCCTTCCAGTTTTCCGTAGGTCGAAAGCGTTTTGAATTCGTGCTCCTGAAAGCGCAGCGAGGCGCCTGCCCAGTGCGTGGTCGAGCCGCCGACCGCCTTGACGATCCATGCCGGCAGGTTGGGGAAATCCTTCGCCACCCGCCAGTCGCCCGAGGTCGTGCGCTTGTCCGTCCAGGCGAGTTGGGCGAATGAACCCCACTCGTCATTGATGAAATCTTCGTATTCGTGACGGGCGCCCGCCTCCAGCATGACGACATCGATGCCCTTCTGCGCAAGTTCATTGCCGAGCGTGCCGCCGCCGGCGCCCGAGCCGATGATGACGACCACGCCGTCGTTGTTGAGATCAAATGGTGCTGCCAAGGTTTCCTCCCATTGATGTCTGTGTGCGGTTGCGACGATGGGGCTCAGAGCCACTCGATGTCGTCGAACCCGCGCGCCATGTAGCCGCCCTTGGAGTAGGACTCGCCCTCGTAGCCGAAGATCGGCCAGACCTCCTTTTGGTTGTAGATGCCGACGACAAGCCCGCCGCGGACGGCCTGGAAGAACGGCGTGTCCTCGATATCCCTGAGCACCGCAACGCGCTGCTCCTCCCAGCCGAGACCCGTGTAGCCGTCCTTGCCCGATTTCAGGTCGAGATCGGCGATACCCTTTTCGATAAGGTCCTTGTGGGCAGGGTCCTTGCCGGCCTGCTCATCGTGCGCCTTGACGGCGATTGCGTAATATTTGTCAGGCACTTGGTCGTGCGGGTAGATGTCGCGCGCCATCTGGATCAGTGTCGCCATGGTTTCGGGCTTGAGCGCGGATGTTTCGAGACCCCAGGCATGTTCCGGGCTGATGACGGCACTGCCTGAAATGACCAGCAGCGCGCCGACACCGCCGCGCTTCAGCAGCTCGCGGCGCGATAGAACTGGCTTCGTTTCCTGGACCGGCTTGCTCTCATAAATTGTGACCAATTGTTCCTCCCTTGCTTGCTGTCTGCACCCGAAGGTGCCCTGGCTGGCGCCGCGCTGGCCGGCGCGGCCGAGTATCTCCTATTTGAACCGGCCCCGACGCTGCAGCACCTCGATTTTGAAGCCATCGGGATCCTCGATGAAGAAGAAGCGTGCGAGTAGCGCTCCGTCGCGGTTGAACTCGACGATCTTCTTCGGGTTCAGGCCAAGCGCGCCGAGCCGTTCATGCTCGCTGTCCAGATCGGCGACCGAAACCGCGAGATGGCCGTAGCCGTCGCCGAGCGCATAAGGCTCCTGGCGGCCCTTGTTGACGGTGAGCTCGACCTCGAGCTCCGCCTCGGCATTGCTCAGATAGACGAGCGTAAAGGTTTCGAAATCGAGCCGTTCGGCGACGTCCAGTCCAAACGCTTTCCGGTAGAAGTCGACGGACCGGGCCTCGTCGAGAACCCGGATCATGGTGTGGATCGCCTTCGCCAAATGACACTCCGTGCGGTAAGCGCGATGTGCGCGTCGGCGTGATTATGCGCGGGTTGCGGCAAACGTGGTGGCAGCCGATTACCACGCGCTAATCTAACGACGGGGAAAACCGCCTAAGGACGAAAGTCCGATTGCTGTTTTCCGCTTTCCAGCTGAAGATAATTGGCCACGACAAGGCACTGTCAAAGGCGCGAATCACTGCTGATTGCGCCCAAAACCAATAAGAACGGCCAGATCAATAGGAACGGGAGGTAACGATGTGCAGGGTTTTTGCCGGGCAGGATCCGGACGGCTACCGGCAGATCAACCGGTCGATTCGTATCGACGGGCATTCGACCAGCATCCAGCTCGAGGCGACGTTCTGGGCATTGCTCGACGAGATCGCCGACAGCCAGGGCCTGACGACGCCGAAATTCATCTCGAAGCTCTATGACGAGGCCATCGAGATCAATGGCCAGATTCCCAACTTCGCCTCGATGCTGCGCACGACCTGTGCTCTCTATCTGCGCGGCCATCGGCCCGGCATCGAAGAACACACGGCGCCGAAGCGGCATGCAGCTTAACTTTCGATCGCGACATCGAGCGCCAGGCGGGTCATATCGGTGAAGAGCGCCTGGCGTTCGGAATAATCGGTTTGCTCGCCGGTCACCACATTGTCGACGACAGTCAGCATCGACAAGGCCCTGGCGCCGAAATGCGCGGCGATGCGATAGAGCGCGCTGGTCTCCATATCCACGGCCAGCGCGCCCTGTGCCTGCGCTTCGGCGAAGCGGTCGCGCCCCTTGGGGTGATAGAATATGTCGCTGCAGATGGTCAGTCCGGCCTGATGTTCGATGCCGATTTCGGCAGCCCGGGCCAGGGCTTGGGAAACCAGACCCGGATCGGGTCCGGCATCAGCACCATAAAGCCCAAAAACCTGGCCGCTCTCGGCACTTTCACCCCGCACCGCTTGCGAGATCACTAAACTGCGCAGTTTGACTGCGGCCGTCAGGGCACCACAGGTGCCGGTGCGGATCAGTGTCCTCACGCCATGGAAGTCCAGCAATTCATGGGCGTAGATCAGGAATGACGAGACGCCGATGCCGGTGGACTGGATGCTGACGGGCTTGCCGCGAAACAGGCCGGTAAAACCGAGGGCCTGCCTTCGACGGTTGACGCAGCGCGGCGCCTCGAGAAAGGTTTCCGCCATCCATTCGGCACGCTGCGGATCGCCCGGCAACAGCACTGTTGCCGCATAATCGCCCTTGCCTGCCTCATTGTGCGGCGTCACGGCATGCTCCCCCCAAAAACCCGCCGCCTGTTTCCCCCCATAATCATGGCAGTCTCACGCCATTTCGCAAGTGCGAATTAGTGAGCCCTAAAGCGCGTCGCATTTGACCGCCTCATGCGGCGCGCTTTAGGTTGTCGTTTGTGCATGTCGTTATCGCAAAACCGCTGCACACTTTTGCGTGACATGCGTTAAGATTCCAGCACGTCCTTGACGATTGTGGCCAGTTGCTTGAGCGAAAACGGCTTCGGCAGGAAACCGAAATGCGCCTCTGCCGGCAGGTTCTTGGCGAACGCGTCCTCCGCGTAGCCGGAAACGAAGACGAATTTGATGTCCGGCTGCCGCTTGCGCAATTCGCCAAGCAGCGTCGGCCCATCCATTTCCGGCATCACCACATCGGAAACGACAATGTCGACCTTGCCGCCGAGCGCCTCGAAGATTTCCAGCGCCTCGACGCCCGAGGACGCTTCGTGGACGGTGTAACCGCGCGACGTCAGCGCCCGCATGCCGCCCATGCGCACGGCATCCTCGTCCTCGACGAGCAGCACCGTGGCCGAACCTGACAGGTCCTTGGCTGCGTCGGCGACCTTTGCCGGTGCAGCCGGCGCCTCGCCGGGCTCGCCTGCCGTTCTCGCCTCAGCAATGTAGCGCGGCAGGAAGATGCGGAACACCGATCCCTTGCCGACCTCGGAATCGCAGAAGATGAAGCCGCCCGTCTGCTTGATGATGCCATAGACCATCGACAGGCCGAGGCCGGTGCCCTTGCCGACCTCCTTGGTGGTGAAGAAGGGTTCGAAAATCTTCTTGAGCACTTCGGGGGCGATGCCGCTGCCGGTGTCTTCAACTTCGACCACCACATAATCGGCAGGCGCAAGTTCGCGGTAGGGAAGGCTCTTGCTCTCCTGTGTGGTCACGTTGCGGGTGCGCACGGTGAGCTCGCCGCCGTTCGGCATCGCGTCGCGCGCATTGACCGCCAGGTTGACCACCACCTGCTCGAACTGCCCGATGTCGACCTTCACCGGCCACAGATCGCGGCCATGATCGACCTTCAGCTTGATGTCGTTGCCGACCAGACGGGCCAGCAGCATCCGCAGATCGGCAAGCACGTCGGTCAGGTTGAGCACCTCCGGCCGCAGCGTCTGCTTGCGCGAGAAGGCCAGAAGCTGCCGCACCAGCGAGGCCGCCCGGTTGGCGTTCTGCTTGATGTTCATGATGTCGGGGAAGGACGGGTCCGACGGGCGGTGGTTGGTCAACAACAGGTCCGACGCCATGATGATGGCGGTCAGCACATTGTTGAAGTCGTGTGCGATGCCGCCGGCAAGCTGGCCGACCGCCTGCATCTTCTGGCTTTGCGCCATCTGGCCCTCGAGCGCCTTCTGCTCGGTGGTCTCGACGGCGTAGACGATGGCCGATTCTTCGGCGCCCTCGCCGGTGCCGTCGGCAACCGCGTTGACGTAGAAGCGCATGTGCCGTTCTTCATTGCCGGGCAGCAGCGTATCGATCGGTTCGATATCGGCCTGCCGTTGTCGCGCTTTTTCGAACGCCGCGGCAAAGGCGGGGCGGTCGCGCTCATGGATCACCGTGTCCAGCCGCACGCGCCGATCGACCGCGTCCCCGTCGACGACGGAGGAAAACAGCGACAGGAAAGGCGCGTTGGTGCGCAGGATGCGCCCGCGGTTGTCGACAGCCGCTATTGCCATCGGCGTCGAATTGAAGAAGCGGGTGAAGCGGATCTCCGAGGCGCGCAGATCGGCGGAAGCATCCTCGCCTTGCGTCCGGTTGAGCACGATGGTGCGCGTCGGACCGTTGGCGCCCTCGCGGCTGGCCGAAACCCGATGCATGAAACGCACGGGCAGCGCCTCGCCCTTCACTGTCGTCAGATCGAGATCGATGACCGCATTGCGGGTGGTGCCGGGATCGGCCTTGACCGAGCGGACCAGCGCCATGCCGTCGCCAGCGACGATCTCCGCAAGCGTGACGGCACCAGGCGTGAAGCTCGTCAGGTCGATGCCCAGCCACTCCGCAAGCGTGGCGTTGATGTAGGTGACGCGGCCTTCCTGGTCGGCCGAAAAGAAGCCGGCAGGCGCATGGTCGAGATGGTCGATGGCCTCCTGCAGATCAAGGAAGAAGCGCTCCTGCTCGGCCCGTTCTTTCGAGATGTCGGCGAGTTGCCAGGCGAGCAAGGGCAGCCGCTGGCCCGGAACGCTGAAGGCGCGGGCGCGGACACGGTACCAGCGCGCGCCCGGCTCGGCGCCGGGTCGAATGGATTGGGCAAGGCGAAACTCACCGTCGCCGGGCTGGCCGTCGCGCAGGCCGGAGGCGAGCCGGTAAATGGTCACCGATGCCTCGGGAACATCGGACAGCAACCCTTCGACGGTCTTTAGATCCGCCGCAGAAGCCGCGCCCGTCATCTCGGCATAGGCCCGATTGGCGTAGACGACACGACCCTTGGTATCGGTGACCAGAAGGCCTTGCGACATTGAATCGACGAAGGCCTTCGACAGCTCGTCACTCGTCGAGCGCGGTGTGATCTGCACGAAGCCGATGGCGGTGGCGAACAGGAAGCCGACACCGATCATCGCCAGCACGCCAAGCATTCCAAGCAGGAATGGATCGCCAAGACGTTCTCGGAAAAGGCCGAAAACGATCGCCGCCCCTGTCAGCACAACGATGAAGACGATGAGCCGGGTGACCGCGCCCGGTCGCGTGTTCTGGTCGACGATCGGTACCGGATAGAAATCGCCGCGCGCTTCCTTGGCCATGTGCCCCCTGCTCGTGAATTCCGGTACTTGCCCTGCCCGGTTGAATCACATTCTCAGGGTCCGGAAAAGGCCTTGGCGGCAACTGTCCGCTAAAAATGACACCCGTTCGGCGCCTGGTGCGGCGAATCCGAAATTCGCATCATTCCTGGTCCGACGCGAGCGAATTTCGGATTCATCACGCCAGCAACTTGCTGAAAATCCAGCGTCGTGGATTGAAGTGGGGACGCTGACGCCCTCAATTCGCAGGAGCTTGAAATCCACAAAATGGGTGTTTCAAGCTGTTCACGAAGCGCGAAACGTAACTTGCAGTCGCGTACCGCAACAGTCTAGTGTCGCGTCTTCTTCGAAAGCTGATTTTGGGTGCACCAATGCTGCAGTGGCTGGATAGCGTGGCGGGTCTCGGTTATGCCGCGGTAATCCTGTGGACCTTTGTCGCGCTTGTCCTTGTGGTCATCGTTCTCCTCATCATCAAGCTGGTCCGCAACCTGACCTTTGGAACATTCGTTGCCGGCGGCAGGAACCGCAAGACGCGGCTGGCGGTGATGGACGCCACCGCAGTCGACAGTCACCGCCGGTTGGTGCTGGTGCGCCGCGACGATATCGAGCACCTGCTGCTGATCGGCGGCCCGACCGACGTCGTCGTCGAACGCGACATCAGGCTGTCGGCGCTGCGCCGTCCTGCACTGACCGGAGATGGCGGCGGCCATCAGCCGGCACCGCCGCCGCGCGCGCCGCAACCGGCTCCCGCGCCAGTGAGGCAAGCACCGTCTCCGCCGCCGGCAAGCACGGCCCCAACGCCTGTCCGGCCGCATCAGCCCGCGCCGGCGCCGAGGCCAGCAACGCAAAGCCCTCAATCGGCGACCATCACGCCGCTGCCCGCCTACACCAATGCCGTTCGGTACGCGCCATCGCCGGCAAGACAGGATTCCCCGGCAAAGCCGAATTCCCCGGCAAAAGAGGATTCCATCGACGATACGCTGATGAGGGAGCTCGAGGTCCCGTTTGATGACCCGCACCCCGCCAAGCCGGAGAGCAAGCCGGCGGCGAAAGCGCCGTCGTCTCTCGATGACGAGATGACGAAGCTTCTCGGCGAGTTGTCCAGCCAGAAGCGATAACCGGCCAACAGCCAACAAAAAAATGGCCGGAGACCGGCCATGACAAATTCGCTATTGGCTGCGTTTTAGACGCTTCGCCCGTGCTTCAGTCGTCGCGGTAGACCTTCTCGCGGCGTTCGTGACGCTCCTGCGCCTCGATCGACAGGGTCGCGATCGGACGCGCATCGAGCCGCTTCAGCGCGATCGGCTCGCCGGTTTCCTCACAATAGCCGTAAGTGCCTTCATCGATGCGCTGAAGCGCAGAATCGATCTTTGAAATGAGTTTCCGCTGGCGATCTCGGGCACGAAGTTCGATGGCGCGGTCGGTTTCCGAAGAGGCGCGATCGGCGAGATCGGGGTGGTTGGCGTTTTCCTGCTGCAGGATTTCGAGAGTTTCGCGCGCTTCGCGCAGTATGTCGTTCTTCCAGGTGACGAGCTTCAGGCGAAAGTAGGATTTCTGCCGCTCGTTCATGAACGGCTCGTCTTCGGAGGGTACGTAATCGGCGGTAACGATGTCGTTCATTCGACTCACCCAGACAGCCCCAAATTTGGCGCCTATATATTCACGGACCGAATGCTGCACAAGCGCAATCGACGACTGATTCACGCAATTGTTAATCTCGGCCAATACGCCATGGGCTGCATCATTCGCATGAAGGGCGCGACCGAATTCGCGTATGATTCGTTAGGTTTGTAGGGCGCCGGCCATTGTGCGCAAGGCGTTTCTCATGACTAATCCCGCAGCGCCTTTTGACGAGTTTCGGTGTTTGGCACAAGCGAGGGACCGGTGAGCAAGCTTTATCTGCTGAGGCATGCGAAGGCCGGATGGGCCCTGCCGGGCATGCGCGATTTCGATCGTCCACTCGACGCATCCGGCGTCGCCGACGCCGAAACGATGGGTGCGGTCATGCGGGCCTGCAACTACATTCCGGACCTGACCCTTTGCTCGAATGCAAAGCGAGCGCGCCAAACGCTTGAAGGCCTTGCCGGTCACACCGATACGGGCCGGGTTCTGTTCCTGGAGACGCTCTACAGCGAGGATGCCGCCGGCTATCTCAACCTCATCCGCGGCAATGGCGGGCCAGGCTCGCTGCTGGTCGTCGGCCACAACCCGATGACGGAAGATCTCACTATCGCGCTTTCGGGCGATGGCGAGGAGGTCGCCAGGGGAATGCTGAACCACGGCTTCCCGACCTCCGGCCTCGCGGTCGTGCGTTTTCCAGGCAGTCTTGCCAACGCCGCGCAAGGCACCGGCTATCTCGAAGCCTTCCTGTCGCCGGCCGATCTCTGACGCCATTTTAGACGTAGCGTGGTGGATTTGAAGTTCCTGCCACTTTCAATGGCATCATCGTTCAGGAACTTCAAATTCCAAAACCACGCTAGAAACAATGGTTTGCCAGTGTGACTTAGAATCCGAAATTCAATGCGGTGCTCCAAGGTTACTGCGAATTTCGGATTCGCCACACTAGCCGGCAGCGCCTATATCGGGGCGGACCGAAGCCCCGAGAGACCGCATTTTGGCATCATCGCTGACCACTTTCACCGACGAGGCGAAGATTGCCCTGGATACGCTGTCGGGGCGCGCTACCGGGCTTTTTTCGCCATCGCTGCGGCTTGGTGTTACCGGCCTCTCCCGCGCCGGCAAGACGGTGTTCATCTCAGCCTTTGTCCACAATCTGATCCATGGCGGGCGGATGCCGCTGTTCGAGGCGCAGAAATCGGGGCGTATCGCCCGTGCCTTTCTCGAAGAGCAACCCGATGACGCCGTGCCGCGATTCCAGTACGAGGACCACATCGCGGCCCTGGTCAACGACCGCCTGTGGCCGGATTCGACACGTGCCATTTCCGAGCTGAGGCTTACCATAGAATATGAATCGGCCTCCGGCTGGAGCCGCATGTTCTCATCAGGCAGATTGTCGGTCGATATCGTCGACTATCCTGGGGAATGGCTGCTTGACCTGCCGCTGCTCGGGAAATCCTACTCTGATTTCTCACGCGAAGCCTTTGACATGGCCGTGCTGCCGGTGCGCGCCGACCTTTCGCAGGAATGGCGCGCGCTCTCCGCCGCAATCGACCCGAATGCCGACGCCGACGAGATGACGGCGCGACGCCTCGCCGAGAGCTTCGCCGCATATCTCAAGGCATGCAAGCTCGACGAGCGGGCGCTTTCGACCCTGCCACCCGGCCGTTTCCTGATGCCCGGCGACCTTGAGGGCTCACCGGCGCTGACCTTCGCGCCGCTGCCGGGCCTGAGCGAGCGGCGGGCGCGGCCCGGGTCGCTTCAGGCGATGATGGAGCGGCGCTATGAGGCCTACAGGACGCATGTCGTAAAGCCGTTCTTCCGGGAGCACATCACGCGCCTCGACCGTCAGATCGTTGTGATAGACGCCTTGCAGGCCTTGAATGCGGGACCCGGCGCAATGGCCGATCTCGAACGTGCGGTGACCGAAATCCTCGCCTGCTTCCGCCCCGGTCGCGGCAATTTCCTGACCGACTTCTTTTCAAGGCGCATTGACCGCATATTGGTGGCGGCGACAAAGGCGGACCATCTGCATCACGAAAGCCATGACCGGCTGCAGGCGATCGTGCGGCGGCTTGCCGACCGTGCCGTGGCGCGGGCGAATTTCACCGGCGCCGATGTCGACGTGGTCGCCCTGGCGGCGGTGCGAGCGACCCGGGAAGGCACGGTCAAGCAAGGCCGTGAAACGCTGCCGGTCATCATCGGCACACCGTTGAAAGGTGAAAAGATCAACGGCGAAACATTTGATGGCAGAACAGAAACAGCCATATTTCCCGGTGACTTGCCGGAGAAAATTGATGCAGTGTTCGATGTCTCCGGACCAGACCGTCGGCAGAACCCGGGCCATCGGCAGGACCCAGGCCATCGGCAGGCCAATGAGGACCCGGCGATCCGCTTCGTGCGCTTTCGCCCGCCAAAACTCGAACGCACTGCCGAAGGCGTCACGCTGTCGCTGCCGCATATCAGGCTCGACCGCGCCCTGCAGTTCCTGATCGGAGATCATCTGGCATGACCGCGCCCCGCAAGCCGGCGGCATTTCGCATCGAGCCGGAAGCCCCGCCAAAGCAACAGGCGGCCTTGCGCCAGCCCGACACCGCTGCGGCCAGAAAACCGCGCACCGTGAACGCTGACCTTGCTGTCGTCACGCCGGCGGAAATCGACGTTTTCGACGAGCCGGACATCATCGCCGCCGAACCGCCGCCGGCGACCGCGCCGAGGCAGCGCTCGATATCAGGCAGCCTGTTTTTCGGCGCATTGGGCGTTCTGGTTTCGCTGGCCCTCGGCCTTTGGACCGACCAGCTGATTCGCGATCTGTTTGCCCGTGCCGAATGGCTGGGCTGGCTGGCCGCCGGCATGGCCGTGATCGCGGTGCTCGCGCTCCTGGTCATCCTTGCCCGCGAGTTCCTGGCGATCGCCCGCCTCGCCGAGGTCGAAAAGCTGCAGAAGCTGGCGCTCGACGCCATCGCCCGCGACGATCCGAAAGCCGCTCGCGCCGTGGTCGACGAATTGTCGGCCTTTGTCGCGGCCAAGCCCGAAACCGCGGCCGGCAGACGCGCCCTGGCAGACTTGCGCGACGAGATCATCGACGGCGGCAATCTGGTGCGCCTGGCCGAGACCGAAATCCTCGGCCCCCTCGATGCGCGCGCCAAGGTGATGATCCTCGAAGCGGCAAAGCGTGTGTCGCTGGTGACGGCGGTCAGCCCTCGCGCTCTGGTCGACGTCGCCTATGTCGTGTTCGAAGCCGGCCGGCTGATTCGCCGCCTGTCGGAGCTTTATGGCGGCCGGCCGGGCACGCTGGGGTTCTTCCGGCTGGCACGCAGCGTTCTCGCCCATCTGGCGGTGACCGGCTCGATTGCCGTCGGCGACAGTTTCGTGCAGCAGATCGTCGGCCATGGCCTTGCCGCCCGGCTCTCGGCAAAACTTGGCGAAGGCGTCGTCAACGGCATGATGACGGCGCGCATCGGCATTGCTGCGATGGAGACCGCAAGGCCCCTGCCCTTCAGCGCCGCGAGGCGGCCCGGCATGGGCGATTTCCTGTCCGCGCTGACATCATTTGCAACCAAAAAGCAGAAGGAAACATCCGCTTCCGACACCTGACGACCGTCTCCGACGCGGCACGTCCTGGTGGCGCGCACAGGGATGCTGCAGCACGTTTGTTCTGCCCATGATCCGAGCGCAAACCGCGTCCGATTTTCGGGGTCATGCGCAAGCGGTGACGAAGCATTAACCAATCTTGTTCATGGTCGGACGGGTTCCAAACCAGTCTCTTTGTTGCCGGGTGTCGTCGATGAAAAGCGTGATCTTGTCTAGCGTCCTGCCCATGGCAGTCGTGGTTTCAACAACCGCCGGCATGGCCGAAAAGACCTTTGCGGCAGAACGGGACAAGAAGTTCTTTCAATCGGTGAAAGGCGAATGGGTCGGCCCGGGGGAAATCGTCGCCGGCAAATACAAAGGCACGAAATTCACCTGCAATTTCACCGGTTCGACGCCGGACGGCAAGATCGGCATGTCGCTCGACGGCGGTTGCCGGGTCGGCATGTTCACCCAGCAGATGTCGGCGACGATCCAGCACAAGGGCCGCGAGGGCTACAAGGGCAGCTTCATGGGCGGTGCCGCCGGTTCCGGGCTCGACATCATCGGCGGCAACGTGGTCAGCGCCAACAAGGTCGTCTTCACCATCAACCGTAACCAGTTGCGCGGCGTCATGCAGGCTCTTGTCCCCAACGACAATTCGATGACAGTGACGGTTGCGGTGCGCGTTGACCAGCAGTTGGTGCCGGTCATCGGCATGAAGCTGAAGCGCGTCGATACGCTCGAAGTCGGCTCCATCGCGCCGTGATTAGTGAATGGTGAATGGTGAATGGAATTGGATATCACTTCATACTACTACTGACTACTGACTACTGACTACTGACTACTGACTACTGACTACTGACTACTGACTACTGACTATTCACTATTCACTATTCACTGCCAAAGCCGCGGCGTGGAGCGCCTGCAACACTGCTGCACCAGTTTCCGGATTCGGACTGTTCGATTCCAGCTGAAGCCCCTATCTTGGCCGCTCGATGCCGCAGCACGTGCAGCGGTCCTTTGAGAGAACGGAACGGCAGGCATGGCGGCAGAAGCAGCGGGCAGCGATCTGATCCACGTCGTGGCGCTGCTCGCCGCAGGTGTTGTCGCCGTGCCGATCTTCAAGCGCATCGGGCTTGGCTCCATCCTCGGCTATCTGGCGGCCGGCGTGGTCATCGGCCCGTTCGGCATCGGCATCTTTTCCGAATCGGAAGCCATTCTTCACGTCGCCGAGCTCGGCGTCGTCATGTTCCTGTTCATCATCGGGCTGGAGATGCAGCCGTCACGGCTGTGGGGCTTGCGCCGGGAGATCTTTGGCCTTGGGGCGTTGCAGGTCGGCGTCTGCGCGCTGTTGCTGACCGGGGTCGGACTGGCGGGAGGTTTTCCGGTCTCGCAATCCTTCGTCGCCGGCGCCGGTTTCGTGCTGACCTCGACGGCGATCGTCATGCAGCTTCTGGAGGAACGCGGTGAGATCGCCGCGCCAAAAGGCCAGCGCATTGTCTCCATCCTGCTGCTTGAAGACCTGGCGATCGTGCCGCTGCTGGCGCTGATCGCTTTCCTGGCACCGGGCGGCGCCGATATGAGCGTGACGCAACGGCTGACGGAGGTGGGCATCGGTCTTGCCGCCATCGTTGGCCTGGTGCTGGCCGGGCGTTACCTGCTCAATCCGTTCTTCCGCATCCTGGCGGATGCCCGCGCCCGCGAAGTGATGACCGCCGCCGCCCTTCTGGTCGTTCTGGGGTCGGCGCTTGCCATGCAGCTCAGCGGCCTGTCGATGGCGATGGGCGCTTTCCTGGCCGGCGTGCTGTTGTCGGAATCCACCTTCCGCCATCAGCTCGAGGCCGACATCGAACCCTTCCGCGGTGTGCTGCTCGGGCTGTTCTTCCTCGCTGTCGGCATGTCGCTCGACCTGCACGTGGTTGCCCAGAACTGGCGGCTTGTCGCCATCTACGTCGTCGCCTACATGGTGATAAAGGCGATCGGCATCTACCTCGTCGCCCGCATCCTCAAGACCGGCCACAGGGAAGCGCTCGAGCGCGCTGTCTTCATGGCGCAAGGCGGCGAATTCGCCTTCGTTCTCTATTCCGCCGCCGCGGCGGTCGGCATCATCGACAGCCAGGCTAACGCGACGCTGACGGCGATCGTCATCATCTCCATGGTGCTGACACCGCTGGCCATTCTGGCATTGCGGCATCTGACGCCGCGCGACGAGCAGTCGCTCGAAGGCGTCGACATCGCCGATGGCCTGACCGGCAGCGTGCTGATCATCGGCTTCGGCCGCTTCGGCCAGATCGCCAGCCAACCGCTGCTGTTGCGCGGGATCGACGTATCGATCATCGACAATGAGGTCGAGATGATCCAGGCGGCGGCCGATTTCGGTTTCAAGGTCTATTATGGCGACGGCACGCGGCTGGACATTCTGCGTGCCGCAGGCGCCGGCCGCGCGCGTGCCGTGTTGATTTGCGTCGACAAGCCCGATGTCGCCGTCCGCATCGCAAAGCTGATCAAGGCGGAGTTTCCCCTGCTCACCGTGCTGGCACGCGCTTTCGACCGCGGAACCGCACTGCAATTGATACGTGCCGACGTCGATTTCCAGATTCGCGAAACCTTCGAATCAGCGCTTGTCTTCGGTGGCTCCACGCTGGAAGCGCTGGGCGTTGATCCGGAAGAAGTCGCCGAGGTGATCGAGGACGTCCGCCACCGCGATTCCGCCCGTTTCGAGTTGCAGCTCGCCGAAGGGGTGCGCGCCGGAGCGCGCTTCCTCAAGGGCAATATCGGCACACCCATTCCGACACCGCTCAGCCAGCCGCGCCGCTCCGGTCAGGCGCTCAATGAAGAAACCGCCGGCGTTCTGCACAAATCCGAGCCTGCCGACTAAACATTGGAGAGCAAACAGATGATCGAACTGGACGAGCGCGCGCTCTCCGTCACCAAATTCTGGCGTGACGCCGGGAAAGATGCATGGTTCGAGAAGAATGACGCCTTCGACGCGGAGTTCCGCAACTGGTTTCTCGAGCTGCATTACGCTGCCGCGCGGCGTGAATGCGACGGATGGTCGGAGCATGCCGAAGGCTCACTGGCGCTGATGATCCTGCTCGACCAGTTCCCGCGAAACTGCTTTCGCGGCACCGGCCATATGTATGCCACCGACCCGCTGGCAAGGCATTTTGCCGAAAAGGCGATCGCCGCCGGCCAGGATCTGGCGCTCGACGAAGAGCTTCGCGTCTTCCTCTATTTGCCTTATGAGCATTCGGAGCATCTCGCCGACCAGCTCAAATCGGTGGACCTCACCACCGCCAAAGCCCAATCCTATCTGAAGTATGCCGTCGAGCACCTGGAGATCATTCAGCGCTTCGGCCGTTTTCCGCATCGAAACAGGATGCTTGGCCGCGAGACGACGCCGGAGGAACAGCTGTTCCTCGACGGCGGCGGATTTGCCGGCTGACTTTGCGCAGGGCAATCGCCTCAGACAAAGATTAATGGATATTGGCGAAATCCTTTGCGAAGGCCTCCTTCTCCCCGTCACTATACGGGGAGAAGTGCCCGGCAGGGCGATGAGGGGCAGCGCAAACCTGAAGCGATTGCCCTCGACGATTGTGGCCCGCGTTTACGACGTCAAGTCAGCCACCAATTCCGGCCGGACGACAGTCGCTCGATGCCGGCGCTGTCGAGAGCGGCAAGCCGCTCCGCCACGCTTCTGCCGTCGACGGTGAGGTCAGGCGCGATCTCGGCCAGCGGCGCCAGAACGAAGGCGCGCTCCAGCATGCGCGGATGCGGCACTTCCAGCCCGGTTTCGTGGATGATCCGATCGCCGAACACCAGAATGTCGATGTCGATCAGCCGTGGACCCCAGCGCTCCTCGCGCACCCGCTTCAGCCTGCGCTCGACGTCGAGACAGAGATCGAGCAATGCATGTGGCGCGAGCACGGTCGAAATTTCGACGGCCGCATTGAGAAAATCCGGCTGGTCGAGCTTGCCCCAGGGCGGCGTGCGGTAAAGCGAGGAGACGACAACGACGCGCGTGTTCCCGTCGGCGTCCAGCATGCGCAGCGCCGCGCCCATCGACCTTGCCGGGTCGCCGAGATTGCCGCCAAGGCTGAGGTAGACCGTGTTATTGGGGCCAGGCAACGGTCACCTCGACATGATCGAGCACGCCGGGCACCGGCGCGTTCGGCTTGCGCACAGTGATCTCGGCCTTTTTGATCTGGGGAAAGCGGGCTGTCAGCGCCCGGGCCACCTCCAGCGCCAGCGCTTCTATCAGAAAACGCCTCTCCCCGGTGATGATCTTTTCGATCACCCCGAAGGCAACGCCATAGTGGACGGTATCTTCGATGGAGTCATCGACCAGCGCGCGGCCGGGTTCGACGGTGAGCGCAGCGTCGACATAGAAACGCTGGCCGAGCGTCTCCTCCTCATCCAGCACGCCGTGCCGAGCGAAGAAGGCGCAATTTTTCATGCGGATGATATACATCGCTCAGCGTCCTGCTCGATTGGAGCGATGCGCGTCCGCTTGGGCGCACAGACTACGCTCTAAGGCTTTTAATCTACGCATTTCGATTTGCCGGCTATGCGGCGGTTTCACGCGCCAGCATAGCATCCGCAACCGCCAGCGCATCCACATTGATTGCGACATCGTGGACGCGAAAAAGCTGCGCGCCCTTGAGCCTCAGTATGACGCTTGTCGCCGCTGTTCCGGCCCCCCTGGCCGAAGCGTCGCGGCCGGTGACGGCGCCGATGAAGCGCTTTCGCGACGTACCGGCCATCAGCGGAAAGCCCAAGACATCGAGCTCGGAAAACCGTGCCATCAGGTCGAGATTTTCCTCTGCGGTTTCCTTGGCGAAGCCAAAGCCCGGATCGAGCACGATCTGGTCGTCGGCAACGCCGCTTCGCCGGGCGATTTCCAGGGACTTCCCGAGGAAGAAAAACTGATCCTCGATCACGTCGGGCAGTTTTTGCCTGTCACGCCCGGTGTGCATGATGACAAGGCCGGCGCCGGTTTCGGCCGCGACCCGCGCGATGCCTGGTTCGCGTTGCAGGCCCCAGACGTCGTTGAGAATGTGGGCGCCGGCGGCGACGGCAAGCCGGGCGGTGTCCTCGCGATAGGTGTCGACCGAAATCAGCGCCTCGCCGAGCCCGGCGAGCGCCTCGATGACAGGCAGCACGCGGGCCTGCTCTTCCTCGATGGCTACCGGAGATGCGCCGGGGCGTGTCGATTCGCCACCGACGTCAATGACGGAGGCCCCTTCTTCCGCCATCCGGCGCGCCTGGGCAAGCGCCTGTTCGGGCGCGACGAACAGTCCGCCGTCAGAAAAACTGTCCGGCGTGACATTGAGAATACCGACGATCACCGCCTTGCCGCCAAGGTCGAGATGGCGCCCATGCGCCAGCTGCCATCGCCCTGTCGTCATTGTCGATAAACCATGTGTGATCCACCAAAGATCAATTCCGTTGCGTCGGCAACGGCCGTAGCGCAAGGTAGGCAAAGAGGCAACATGATGAAACGATGCCTGCTTTGCGCCCTGATGCTTGCTTGTTCCGCCTTGCCGGCGGGCACGGCGAATTTGGTGAAGACATATAGCTATTTCAGCATCGGCGGCAGAACGCTCGATGATATCGGATCCCAGCTTACGAAACTTGGACCTCGGGTGAAGAGCACCGGGATGCGGCATCCAGGCGCCACGCAGATGGCGTTCACCACCCGCGTCAGCTATGCGGAAAGATCGAACTCCTGCGCGATTGCCGACGCCGATGTCACCGTCAAGGTCAAGGTGATCCTTCCCGAGTGGCGCCGCCCGCGCAAGGCTGATGCCGGCGTAAGGCTGTTTTGGGATACATTGTCGGCCGACATCAAGCGTCATGAGGACCGCCATGTCGAGATCGCCAAGAACCATGCCGGCGAACTCGAGGACGCGCTGAAGGCGACCCACCCGCGCAAGACGTGCCAGGAGGCCAAGGCCAAGGCAGCGGAGATCTCCGCCGCTATTCTTGCCAAGCACGACCGCGCTCAGGTGCAGTTCGATCGCGTCGAAACCATCAATTTCGAAAGCCGCATCCTGCGGCTGCTGCGCTATCGCATGAAGCGCATCGAAAACGGCCGGCTGCCGGGTTAGCGTCGGCCAGACGGTAAGGGCGATTCTCGTCGAGTAAGAGACTCAGCCGGCGACGCCGAGCTTCTTCTGCAGGCTGGTCGACGACGTCGTATACTGGAATACGATGCGCTCGCCGGGGCTGACGATGCGCTTGGCCGCCTGCGCCATCAGCGCGACCTCATGGAAGCCCGAAAGGATCAGCTTCAGCTTGCCGGGATACCAGTTGATGTCGCCGACGGCGAAGATGCCCGGTACCGACGTCTGGAATTTCTCGGTGTCGACCGGGATCAGGTTCTCATGAAGATTGAGCCCCCACTCGGCGATCGGTCCGAGCTTCATCGTCAGGCCGAAGAACGGCAGCAACCGAGTGCACGGCACCTCGCTGTCACCATCGGGACCCTTGATGGTCGCCGCCGAGAGATGGCCGTCCGTGCCGGTCAGCCCGGTCACCTGCCCGACCTGAAAATCCAGTTCCTTCATCTCCTGCATGGCGTACATCTTGTTGACGCTGTCGGGCGCCGCGCGGAACTCCGGCCGCCGGTGGACAAGTGTCACGCTCTTGGCCACCGGCTGCAGGTTCAGCGTCCAGTCGAGCGCCGAATCGCCGCCGCCGACGATAACCAGGTCGTGGCCGCGGAATTCCTCCATCCGGCGCACCGAGTAGAAGACGCTCTTGCCCTCATAAAGCTCGATGCCCGGAATTGGCGGCCGCTTCGGCTGGAAAGAGCCGCCGCCGGCGGCGATAACCACAATCTTGGCTTCAAACACCTCGTTCTCGTCGGTGATGACGCGAAAGCTGCCGTCCTCGAGCTTTTCGAGGCTCGAGACCATGCGGTTAAAGGTGAAGTCGGGCTTGAACGGCGCGATCTGCTCAAGCAGTCTGTCGACCAGGCCCTGGGCCGAGATCGATGGCCAGCCGGGAATGTCGTAGATCGGCTTTTCCGGATAGAGTTCGGCGCATTGCCCGCCGGGCCGATCGAGTATGTCGATCAGATGGCATGTCATGTCGAAGAGACCGAGCTCGAACACGGCGAACAGGCCGACAGGCCCTGCCCCGACAATCAATACGTCCGTCCTGATGATATCGGTCATGAATGCGCCTTCGATGCGCATGACCCCGAAAATCGGAATCGATTCTCGCCGGGGATCCTGCGCCAAATCACCGTGCTACAGCGTGCTTTGCGTGGTCCAGGGAACGTGCGGCGCTGTAGAGAACGGCGCGACACTGCATGACCATTGGCCCGCTGCCAAGCCGGCGCCGGAAAAATCGGCTATATCCCCCGCTTAAGCCTCCACGCTTCAGCCCTGGCGGGCGGGCACGCGCACAACCAGGCCGTCGAGAGCGTCGCGCACCTTGATCTGACAGGAGAGCCGTGAGTTCGGCTGGACGTCGTAGGCGAAGTCCAGCATGTCCTCTTCCATCGCTTCCGGCTCGCCGACCTCCGCCGCCCATGCCTCATCGACATAGACATGGCAGGTCGCGCAGGCGCAAGCGCCGCCGCATTCGGCCTCGATCCCCGGCACGGCGTTGCGGATCGCGTTCTCCATGACGGTCGAGCCGTTTTCGGCATCCACGTCAAAATGTGTGCCATCATGGGCGATGAAGGTCAGCTTGGTCATTTGTCACCTGAAGGGAGTCCCAGCCGAGATAATCACTCCCGCAGACAAGTCAACTGCGGCGCGAAAGCGTCGCTCTATGCCGTTTTTTTCGGAAATGGGTTTAACGGCTGATGGCGGCGACGAAATCGCGGACTTCTTCGATCAGGGAGCCAAGCCGCTTGAGGGTATTGGTATCTTCAGGTTGAAGTTCGATCGCGCCGGCGCAATCGGCAACAGCGAAGGCGCCGACGCCGCGCGCCGAGCCTTTCAGCCCGTGCGCCAGGAGCAGTCTTTGCTTCACATCGGCGTCGACGATCCTGTCGCGAACCGACAATGCCTGCTGCACGAACAGCGCCAGCACCTCCTGTTCGAGGCTGCGGTCGCCCATCGTCTGGCGCGCCAGATGCGCCAGGTCCACGGGCCGCGACCCGGCCGTTCCCGACACATCGCCGCCGGGCATCGAGAAGGCAATGCCGTTTTCGCCACGCATGACTCTGCAACTCCGTTCTTCCAGCCGCCAAAAAACGAGGCAGCCGCCAAAAAATAGGCCCATCCTGTGGACGACGGGTTAATGATTGGCCCGAAAAAATGTTGCGATAGCGGCGCCGGAATCACAGTTCTGTTAACCTTATATTTAAAGTTTTACGTATCGCACCGAATGCAGGTTTTCTTTACCCCGGTGTGTCATTACGATACGAAAGGTCCATTTTCAGCCTCTTGCGTGGGACACGAAAAGCAACATCAACAAGTCCCGCGGCAGCTTGTACAGGGTAGCGAAGGCATGGCGAAGAAAACATCGACGACAAGAACGCTTGACAACGACGTAGCCAGGGAACTCGAAAAAGCACTTGAAATCGATCTGAGCGGCGATGCCGGCGGCGATCTCGACATCGCCGCGTCGATGGAGGATCTGGAAGCGCAGATATCGCAGGCCGCCGACGAGTTGGCACGTGAGGGCCGTGACCAGGATGCCGAGCCTGTCGCCAACCAGAACCAGGATGCCGAGCCTGTCGCCGACCAGAGCCAGAATGCCGAGCCTGTCGCCAACCCGAGCCAGAATGCCGAGCCTGCCGCCAATCAGGACCAGAAAGCCCAGGATCAGAGAGAAGCGGCAAACGCCAGGCCGGCTGAACCGCGCCCTGCCGAGCTGCGCCCCGTTGAAACGCGCCTTTTTGGGACGCACCCTTTTGAGACGCACCCTGTTGAAACGCGCCCCGTTGAAACGCGCAATGGCACGCAGTCGGCCGGCTTCACGCCGGCCAACGATCCTCGTCAAAAAGATTACAAGACGCTGCTGCACACCCTCAATCGGCGTGCCTCGAACACGATCTACTGGGTCGTGGCGCTCGTTTCGCTCGCCTGGGTCGCGGGCGCCGGTGCATTGGCAAACCTGCTGTTTGGCCCAGGCATTTGGCAAATCCGCACGCCCGGCCAGTTTTTCGCCCGTCCCGAACTGATTGGCCTGGCAATCGCTGCGATCCTGCCCGTCCTCCTGTTCTGGGCGTTTGCAGCCATGATTCGCCGCGCGCAGGAGATGCGCATCGCCGCTCAGTCGATGACGGAAGTGGCTTTCCGCCTGACCGAGCCGGAGCAAATCGCCCAGGATCGCGTCATGATGATCGGGCAAGCCGTGCGCCGCGAGGTTGCGGCCATGGGTGAAGGCATCGAGCGCACGCTTGCACGTGCCGTCGAGCTCGAAACCCTGGTCCACAGCGAGGTCAACCAGATCGAGCGCTCCTATTCGGAGAATGAATCCCGCATCCGCTCGCTTGTCGACGGGCTGGGCAGCGAGCGCGAAGCGGTGGTCACCCACGCCGAACGCGTGCGCGCCACGATCGCCGGCGCGCATGAGACGCTGAAGGACGATATCGGGGCTGCCAGCGACATCATTCGCGACAGCATCCTCAACGCCTCGACCAACCTGTCGATGACCATCACCAATTCCGGCGAGACGCTGATCGACAGGATCAACCAAAGCTCGCTGTCGATCTTCGATTCGGTGGAAGGCCGGCTCGAATCCATCACTGACCGGCTGTCGACCTCCGGCGAAGCCTTCGCCAGCCTTCTCGACACACGCATTGCCAAGCTGACGGAGACGACCGACGGCCTCACCCGGTCGCTGACCGATCTGCTCGACGATCGGACCTCCGGCATGGTGTCGCTGCTCGGCGGCGCCGCACGCACGCTCAACTCCGAATTTGAAGCCAGCCTTGACGGCATCGAGCGGACGCTGGCCGAACGCGGCCAGGTGCTGATCAGCGAGTTCCAGACCCGCGCCGAAGCGCTGGACACCGGCACCCAAAAGCTCAACGCCGCGCTCGAGGCCCGCGCACGCCAGATCAACGAGACCCTGGTCGAGCGCGCGCGCGAAATCGCCCATACCTTCCAGGAGAGCAAGGAGACGCTTTCGGCGATGATCGATCAGGGCAAGACCCAGATCGGCGCCGACATGGCCGACATCGTTTCGTCGACCTCGTCGATGCTCGAAGCACGCGCCGGCGATTTCGCCGGCCGCATGGAAGCGGCCCGTCATGTGGTGTCGCGCGCCTTCGATGCCGACATCCAGCGGCTTGCCGATGCCCGCGTCGGCATCGAGGAGGCTGTCGAGAACCACAGCCGCAAGCTTTCCGAAAGCCGCGAACACATGACGGCGGCCATGCAGGCCGATCTGGAGAAATTCGCCGAAAGCCGCGCCGGCATCGACGCGGCTGTCACCGACCAGGTGCAGAAGCTTTCCGAAGGCCGCAACCTGATCTCGCGCGCCCTCGAGGAGGATCTGCGCAAGGTCAACGAGTCGCGCGCCGCCATCGATGCGTCGCTCGGCAGCCATCTCGAACGGCTCGAAGAGGGCCGCAACAGGCTTTCGCAGGCCTTGAACGAAGACTCTGGAAAACTTGTACAAGCCCGCACGATCATTGACGAAATGGTTGCCGGCCATGTTGGCAAGCTTGCCGAAGGCCGCAGCATCCTTTCACGCGCTCTCGATGCCGATCTCGGCAAGCTGGCCGACAGTCGCGCCAGCATCGACGGCCTGGTCGCTGGCCAGGTCGAGAAGATCGCCGAAGGTCGCGCCTTGCTCGCCAAGGCGTTGGAAACCGACGTTGTCGGCATCAAGGGTCTCATCGAGACCCATTCCGCCAAACTGGCGGAAGACCGCAGCGAGCTTTCGCGTTCGCTCCAAGACGACCTGTCGGGCATCCGAGGCCTGATCGAGGACCATTCGGGCAGGCTCGCCGACGATCGCAGCCTGCTTTCGCAAACGCTCGAGGCAGACCTTGCCAAATTGGCGGAAAGCCGGTCGAGCATCGACGGGCTGGTCGCCGGTCAGGTCGAGAAGCTGGCCGAAGGCCGCAACATCCTCAAGCGCGCGCTCGAATCCGATCTCAACACGATCAAGGAGGTCATATCAGGCCAGTCCGAAAAGCTGGCGGAAGACCGTGGTCAGCTCTCGAAGGCGTTGGAAACCGACCTGCAGAGCGTGAATGGCCTTATCTCCGATCACATGAACCGGCTCTCCGAGGACCGTTCAATCCTGTCGAAGGCGCTCGAAGACGATCTCGCCAAGCTGGCGGAAAGCCGGTCGAGCATCGATGGGCTGGTCACCGGCCAGGTCGAGAAACTGGCCGAAGGTCGCGACATTCTCAAGCGCGCGCTCGAATCCGATCTCAACACGATCAAAAGCGTTCTATCAGACCAGTCGGAAAAGCTGGCGGAAGATCGTGGTCAACTGGCGCGAGCGTTGGAAACCGACCTGCAGGGCGTGAATGGCCTTATCTCCGATCACATGAACAGGCTCGCCGAGGACCGTTCAATCCTGTCGAAGGCGCTCGAAGACGATCTCGCCAAGCTGGCGGAAAGCCGATCGAGCATCGACGGGCTGGTTGCCGGCCAGGTCGAGAAACTGGCCGAGGGTCGCGACATCCTCAAGCGCGCGCTCGAATCCGATCTCAACACGATCAAGGAGGTCCTATCAGGCCAGTCGGAAAAGCTGGCGGAAGACCGTGATCATCTCTCGAAGGCGTTGGAAACCGACCTGCAGAGCGTGAACGGCCTTATCTCCGATCACATGAACAGGCTCGCCGCAGATCGCTCGACCCTGTCCCAGGCGCTCGAAGACGATCTCGCCAAATTGGCGGAAAGCCGGTCGAGCATCGATGGGCTGGTTACCGGGCAGGTCGAGAAACTGGCCGAGGGTCGCGACATTCTCAAGCGCGCGCTCGAATCCGATCTCAACACGATCAAAAGCGTTATATCGGACCAGTCCGAAAAGCTTGTGGAAGACCGCTCGATCCTGTCGAAGGCGCTCGAGGACGATCTCGCCAAGCTGGCGGAAAGCCGGTCGAGCATCGACGGGCTGGTTGCCGGCCAGGTCGAGAAGCTGGCCGAAGGCCGCGACATCCTCAAGCGCGCGCTCGAATCCGATCTCAACACGATCAAGGACGTCATTGCAGGCCAGTCCGAAAAGCTGGCGGAAGATCGTGGTCAACTGTCGCAAGCCTTGGAGACCGACCTGCAGAATGTGAACGGCCTGATCTCCGATCACATGAACAGGCTCGCCGCAGACCGCTCGACCCTGTCCCAGGCGCTTGAAGACGATCTCGCCAAATTGGCGGAAAGCCGGTCGAGCATCGACGGGCTGGTTGCCGGCCAGGTCGAGAAGCTGGCCGAAGGCCGCGACCTGCTCAGACGCGCATTGGAAGCCGACCTCAATACCATCAAGGGTGTCGTCGCCGATCAGTCTCAGCAGCTGACCGACAATCGCGCAGAGTTCGCGCGGGCGCTGGAGGCCGATCTCGGCGGTGTCAATGGTCTTGTGAACAGCCACGCCGAGAAGCTCATCCAGGACCGCTCGATCCTGTCCAAGGCGCTCGAAGACGATCTTGCCAAGTTGGCGGAAAGCCGGTCGAGCATCGACGGGCTGGTTTCCGGCCAGGTCGAGAAGCTGGCCGAAGGCCGCGACATCCTCAGACGTGCGCTGGAAGCAGACCTCAACACCATCAAGGGTGTCGTCGCCGACCAGTCTCAGCAGCTGACCGACAATCGCGCAGAGTTTGCGCGGGCGCTGGAGACCGACCTCGGCAGCGTCAACGGTCTTGTGAACAGCCACGCCGAGAAGCTCATCCAGGACCGCTCGATCCTGTCCAAGGCGCTCGAAGACGATCTCGCCAAGCTGGCGGAAAGCCGGTCGAGCATCGACGGGCTGGTTTCCGGCCAGGTCGAGAAGCTGGCCGAAGGCCGCGACATCCTC
>NZ_JBVVQN010000004.1:229466-366058 GCF_055811075.1 Mesorhizobium sp. WSM4820
AGACGTGCGCTGGAAGCAGACCTGCAGAAAATTGCAGCGAGCCGCAGCGACATAGACGACATCATCGCCGGGCACGTCGGCAAGCTGACCGAAGGCCGCGACGCGCTGACCCGTGCGCTGGAGGACGACCTCTCCAAGCTCGCCGACACGCGCAAGGAAGTCGACCGTTCCCTGTCCGGCCATATCGACCAGATCGCCGCCAGGAGCACCGACATCTCGGACGCCATTGCCGCCGACGTCGAAAAGATCGAGCAGGCGTTCAGCCGCCAGACCGGCATCATCGAGGAGCGTGCCGGGACCATGGAGCGCGCGCTGTCGACCGGCGTCGACAACGTCCGCAACGTGCTCGAAAAGAGCGCCGTCTTCGTTGCCGGAGCGCTGCGCGAAAAGGTCATGGAAGTCACCAGCGCACTGCATGAGCAGGCAGGCGCGGCTTTCAGTGACGCCGATCGCAAGATCGCCGAACGGGCGGAGCAGACCTCTGCTGCCCTGCTCGCCAGGGCGGAGGATATCGCACGCACCTTCGAGGAAGCGGATCGCCGCCTCGCCGCACGTGCCGAAGACACGTCGAGCGCGCTCGTTGCCCGGGCGGAGGGTGCATCGAGCGCAATCATGGCCCGCGTAGACGACACCTCGAACTCGTTGCTGGCGCGCGCCCAGGAGACGGCCGACCAGCTGGCTGCCCGTGCCAGCGAGATCGCCGGTACATTCGATGCGGCGGACCAGAAGCTGGTTGCCCGCGCGGTCGAAACGGCGCAGTCGCTGGCGGAACGCGCCGGCGACATCCTGCGCAATTTCGAAGGCGCCGACGAACGGCTCAGCGTGCGCATCGGCGAATCGGCCGAAGCGCTCGCAGCGCGCGCATCGGACCTCGGCCGCATTTTCGATGCCGCCGACCAGCAGCTGATCTCGCGCATCGCCGAAGGTTCGGAAGCGCTGTCGGCCCGCGCGTCCGAGATCGGCCGCATCTTCGATGAGGCGGATCACCGCCTGGTGTCGCGTATCGCCGACAGCACGTCGACGATCGGAGAACATGCCGACAACATCGTCGGGGCCTTCGCCAGCACCGAGCAGCGGGTTGCCGAACGTGCAAAGCAGACCGGGCAGGACCTGGCCGTCCACGCCCGTGAGATCGAGCAGGCGCTCGCCGGCGCCGACGAGCGCCTGGCCTCCAGCGCGGCGGCCGCGGCGGCTCGCGTCGAGGAACAGGTTGCCGGCGTCGAAAACCGTCTGGTCAACACCACCGAAACGATAGGCCAGAAGCTCAACGAGCAGGTTTCGACCGCCGAGGCGCAGCTCATTTCGCGCGCCAACTCGATCGCCGAAACCTTCACTGCGGTCGGCCAGCATATCGGCCAGAGCACCAACGACGCCGCCAAGACCATCGGCACCAACACCCGCGAACTCAACACCATGCTTGCGGCACGTTCGGCCGAGATCTCGAAAATCCTCGATGAAACGGCTCGGCCCCTGGTCGAGCGCTTCGCCCACGGCGGCTCGGAACTGCAAAAGAGCATGGAAGAGGTGACCGAACGCGCCACCGAGAAGCTGCGCAGCGAGAACGCCGCCTTGGTCGACGCGCTCGCCAGCCGCACGGCCGAAACATTGTCGGCCGTCGAAGGGGCGCGCTCGACGCTCGCCGACAGCGTCGCCGACCTCATCGGCCGCATGAGCACCTCGAGCGCACAGCTCGGCCAGCTGATCGAACAGGCGGCGGCCAATCTCGGCCAGGTCGACGAACGCCTGACCGGCAGCACGCAAAGCTTTGCGGCGACAACGGAAAAAGCCGCGCAGACTTTCGCCAGCTCGGCGCGTCTGGTCGATTCGAATACGACACGGCTTACCGAGCTGTCGTCCTCGACCTTGCGCGAGGTTGCCTCGATCGCCACCAAGTTCGACGAGCACAGCCGATTGCTGTCGAGTGCTTCGGACCTGTTGAGCTCGGCCCAGAGCAACCTCGAACACACGCTGGAAAGGCAGTCGTCGCTGGAGGACCTCGCCGTCGGCTTGGTCAAGAAGTCGGAGGACCTCGAAAAAGTCATGCGCTCGTTCGAGGATCTGGTCGGCCAGACGTTGCAGAACGCCGAAGGCAAGACGCTGGAGTCGGCGGACAAGATCCGTACCTCCATTGCCGACGTCGTCGATTCGGCAACCAAGCGCTTTGCCGACGCGACCGAGGAGATGCGACGCACCGCCAGCTCGATCAAGAGCGAGCTCGACCTTACCCGCGCCGAGCTCAAGAAGGGTGTCATCGAGATGCCGGAAGAGGCAAAGGAATCGACCACGGCCATCCGCCGTGCCGTTTCCGAGCAGATCAACGCCCTGAAGGAACTCTCTGATATCGTTGCGAAATCTGGCCGCAGCACCGACTCCTCGGAGCCGCGCAACCTGCGCCCGGCCCAACAGGCGCCTGCCCCGCGCGCGACTGAGCCGCTGCGCCGGCCTCCGGCCCCGGAACCCCTTGCCCCGCAGGCGCCGTCGGGTGACACCGCACTGCGCGGCGACCTGGAACGCCCGCCGGAGACGGCGCCGCGCCAGCGCGACCCTAATGGCCGCGCGCCGCAGGGCGGCTGGGTGCGCGATCTCTTGACCGGGGCATCGCGCGAAGAGGCCGCCAAGCCAGCAGCACCTTCGGAAGCGCCACGCTCGGCAGCCCCTGCCCAGCGCTCGCCGCTTCATGTCGTGGAGTCGCTCAACTCGCTTTCCGTCGACATCGCCCGCGCCATCGATCACGACGCCTCGATCGAACTGTGGAACCGCTACCGGAGCGGCGAGCGTGACGTGTTCACCCGACGTCTCTACACGCTGAAGGGACAGCAGACGTTCGACGAGATCCGCCGCAAATATCAGATGGAGGCGGAATTCCGCGCCGCCGTCGACCGTTACTGCGACGACTTCGAAAAGCTGCTCAAGGACGTCTCGCGCAACGACCGCGACAACATGATGGCGCAGACCTACCTGACGTCGGACACCGGCAAGGTCTATACGATGCTAGCCCACGCCAGTGGCCGCCTGCATTGATCAGACGATGGGCGAGCGGAAAAAGGCGGGAAATTCCCGCCTTTTAGAGCAATCGCTTCGGGTTTGAATTTCACTTTGAATTTCACACCGTTACCGGCGTTGGCGCTGCCCCTCGGGCGGCGCCGGCTGCGACAATTGAGTGCCCGGCTGAGGTCAGATCACCGCATCGGTCCAGCGGACGATGTCCTTGGCGGCATCGCCGAACGCCCTGTCGAGCGCGTCGACATAGGCCTGGTTGCCGCTGCCCGAGACGGGCGCGGTCGCGTTGAAGCTCTTGGAGGCACGCACCTCGCCATTGCGGTCGTTCAATATCCGCACGAACAGCTCGACCTCGGCATGTTGGCCGCCGTCGACGCGGACTTCGAAGGAACGAACCTCGACGATCACCTGATAGTCGATCGCCAGGCCCTCGCCCGGCTTTCCGACGCCGGCGAAACTGCCCGAGCGCTGGAATGTCTCGGCCAACCGCGCCTGCACGATCAGCGGCAGCCGGTCGGCCCATTGCGCTCCCTTGAGGTACTGGATCGAGCGCACCGATGGCTTGATGACGATGTTCTGGCTGTCCAGCGCCTTGAGCGCGGAAGGCTGGGCGATGAGGATCTGTTGGCGGCCGCGGCCGCGCGCATCGAGCGACGGCGCCGACAGTTCGAATGTGTCCAGGGGCGTCGGCCCGCCGCCCGGCAAAAACGCGCAGCCGGCCAGCGAAAGCGCAAGCAATGCCACACCCGCAGTGGGCCCGCCCGCTTTGACCTCGCCCAATCTAAGCACGCCCAATTTAAGCACGACCGACTTCACACGCGATCCCCGTTGTCCCCGAATCGAATGAGCAAATCGCACCCGCAGCGTACTTGCCTGCCGTTCTTGGGGCCGGCGAAAGCCGAAGTCAACGCCGAACCCTGCCATCGAATTGCCGAACCTCGCCTTCGCCGCCTGACAGGATTCGCTGCGGATTGCGGCTGAGATCCGTCACCGCCTCTTCGATGCGGTTGATCGAACGACGGCTGTCCTGGACCAGCGCTTCGACGTCCTGCAGGCCCTGGCCGGAGAATCGCGCCAGATTGTCGGTGATGGTGCCGAGGCGGGCGTTCAGCGTGTCGGCGACCTGCTTGAACGATTTCAGGGTATTCCTGGCATCGGCTATCATGCCGTCGGCCTGGCCTGAGCCGAGCAATGTATCGACCTTGACGAGGATGCCGTCGACACGCACCGAAGCGTCGTTGAGGCGCTCCGCGAGTTGCTGCGCGTCCTTGATCGTCTGGTCGATATCGTCGGCCCGGTTGGCGAATTTGTTGGTCACCTTGGCGATGTCGGCGGCAGCCTCGTTGGCGTTTTCGCTGGCCTTCTGGATGTTGGCCAGCGCGGTGCGGACCTGTGCCGGATCGATGCCGTCGAGAACGCCGTCGACCTTGGCCAGCGTGCCTTGCGTCCTTTGGGCGAAATCGTTGATCGACCCCACCGCGGTGTCGACATTCCTGACGACCGTGTCGAACTGCTTGCTGGTTTCCTTCAGGTTCTCGGTCACCGTATCGACGTTGGCGACAATACTCTTGATCTGATCCTTGTCGACGGCGTTGAGCAGCCCCTCCGCCGCCTTCAGCGTGCCGTCAAGCTTGCCCGAGACGCCCCTCAGTTCCTCCGACAGCGAACTGACGCTGGCGAGGAATTTGTCGATGCCGTCAGAGTTCTTGGCCAGCGCATCGGAGAAGGTCTGCACATTGTTGACGGTCTGCGTCAGCGGCCCGCGAACGTCGCTGGTGAAGCCTTCGAGCTGGGAGAGAACCGTATCGGCGCGGGTGAAGATGTTCTGCGCCGTCTGCAACAGGTTGGTGACCGCCGACGGGTTGGCGACGATCTCGGCGACGCGGCCCTCCTGCTCCGCCTGGTCGAGAAGGTTGACCTCCTTGGGGTCAGCGCCCCTGAGCTCGATACTCGCTTGGCCGGCGAGGCTGACGATCCCGATATCGGCCTGCGTCGATTTGGTGATCGGCGTCGTGCGGCCTACTTCGGCTTCGGCTATGGCGTCGTTCGGATTGGCGGGGTCGATATAGACGCGCCTGACATCCCCGACCCTGACGCCGTTGAACAGCACGAAACTGCCGCGGCCGAGGCCGGAAGCCGATCCCGGAATGCGCACCCGCAGCATCGCCGTCTCACCCCTGTCGCCGATCGCGGCCGTCCAATAGACGAACGCGAATGCCGCCAGGATCGCGGCTAGCGTGAAAATGCCGACAATGACGTAGTTGGCTCTGGTTTCCATTTATCCACTTATGGCTACGCGCGGGCCGCAAGATCAAGTTGCCGCGCACGTTTTCCGCGAAAATAGGATTTCACCCAGGGTTCCTCGCTCTTGAGCATGTCGTCGATCGTGCCTTCGACCAGCACTTTCTTGTTGCCGAGCACGGCCACCCGATCACAAGCGGTGAACAGCGTGTCGAGATCGTGCGTGACCATGTATACGGTCAGATCCATGGTATCGCGCAGCTTGACGACCAGTTCGTCGAACTCAGCCGCGCTGATCGGATCGAGGCCGGATGTCGGCTCGTCCAGGAACACGATCTCGGGGTCGAGCGCCAGCGCGCGCGCCAGCGCCGCACGCTTGATCATGCCGCCGGAAAGCTCGGACGGGAATTTCTGCGCCGCATCCGGCGGCAACCCGACCAGTTCGACCTTGAGCATCGCCAACTCGTCCATCAGCTTTTTCGGCAGATCGAGATATTCGCGCATCGGCACCTGCACGTTTTCGAGCACCGTGAGCGCCGAAAACAGCGCGCCGTGCTGAAAGAGGACGCCAAGGCGCATGTCGATGCGAAGGCGCTCCCTCTCGCTCGCCTTTTCGACATCGACGCCGAACAGCTTGATTGTTCCCGACTGCTTGTGCACCAGGCCGAGAATGGTGCGCAGCAGAACCGACTTGCCGGCGCCGGAGGCGCCGACGAAGCCGAGAATTTCGCCACGCCGGATATGGAGCGACAATTTGTCGAGAATGACCTTATCGCCGAAGGAGACGGTGACGTCGTGCGCAGAAAGCACGATCTCGTCCTCGTCGGCCCTTTGCGTAGTCGTGGTCGGCTTTGTGCCAAGCAGCGCCATGTCAGAACTCGATCGCTGCGTAGAACATGGCGAAAAGCCCGTCGAGGATAATCACCACGAAGATCGACTTCACCACCGAAGCAGTCACGTGCTGCCCGAGCGATTCGGCGCTGCCGCCGACCTTCATGCCTTCGACCGAGGCGATCGTGCCGATGATCATGGCCATGAACGGCGCCTTGATCAGCCCGGCAAAGATGGTGCTGAGATCGATGGCAACGCGCAGCCGGTCGATGAAGGCGGCCGGTGCGATGTCGGAGTAGAGCCATGCCGCCAGTATGCCGCCGCCGAGTGCGGCGAAATTGGCAATGATCGTCAGGCAAGGCAGTGCGATCACCAGCGCGACCAGCCGCGGAAACACCAGAACGCCGATCGGATTGAGCCCGATGACCTTCAGCGCGTCGACCTCCTCGCGCATTTTCATCGAGCCGATTTCAGCCGTGATGGCGCTGCCCGAACGGCCGGCGATCATGATCGCAGTCATCAGCACGCCGAGCTCGCGCAGGATCAGCACACCGACAAGGTCGACGACGAAGATATCGGCGCCGAAATAGCTGAGCTGATAGGCGCCTTGCTGGGCGACGATCGCCCCGACGATGGCCGACATCAGCACAACCACCGGGATGGCGCCGACGCCCATGCGGTCCATCTGGTTGAAGATCGCCGCCGGATTGACCGCATGGCCGCGGCCAAGCTTCATCTGCGCGCCGCGTATCGTGGCGCCCAGTATGTTCATCGCGGCGAGGAAATCGTCACGCATCTCATAGACGCGGCGGCCAACCGCCTCGAGCGCGCGAATGACGATGTTCGGCGGCCCAACGATCCCGGAATCAGGTTCGCGTCGAACGGCGTCACCGACGGCGCCGAGCAGGATCGAGGCAACCTCGCTTTGCCCCTGCATCGTGATTTTCACACCCTGCTTTTCGAAGGCGCTGACCAGACGATCGATCACCCAGGCCCCGGCGGTATCCATTTTCTCGATATGCGAGAGGTCGAGCGCCAGCGTCTGAAAGCCGCTGCGCTGCTCGATCTTGCGCATCTCGGCATCGACGAGCGCCACGGTGCGTGTCGTCCAGGTGCCGGAGAAAGCGCAGCCGAGGACGCCGCCGTCCTCGCCGACCACAACGCGCGGCTGGTGGTCGGCCTCCTTGGCGGTCGTGCCGCTTGCGTCGCGTTTGCGGATCGTCAACATGGCGTCCTGTTTAGCCTGACGGGCCGATCTGTTTAACCTGACAGAACCCACCTGTCGATTTGCCGACAAGCTTGTTGTCGCACAGCCGGAGCAGAAAAATATGGCGCGTGTCATTTCGGTCGAGTCCGAGCGCTTTCCTATCGCCGGGACCTTCACCATCTCGCGCGGTTCGAAAACCGAAGCCGAGGTCGTCACAGTGACGATCCGCGAGGACGGCCAGAGCGGGCGCGGCGAATGCGTCCCCTACAAACGCTATGGCGAAACCATCGAGGGTGTGCGCGATGCGATCGAGGCGATGCGGGAGCAGGTTCAAGACGGCATCAGCCGGGCCGCGCTGCTCGACGCCATGCCGGCGGGCGCGGCGCGCAACGCCGTCGACTGCGCGCTATGGGACCTGGAGGCGAAGATCGCAGGCAAGCCGGTGGCTTCCAGCATCTGCACGGCGCCGCCGAGGGCGCTCGAAACGGCTTACACGCTGTCGCTCGGCGAGCCCGAAGCCATGGCAGCCCAGGCCCGCGCCAATGCCCTGCGCCCGCTTCTCAAGGTCAAGATCGGCGGCGACAACGACATGGCCCGCATTCGTGCGGTCAGGGAGGCGGCACCGGCGAGCCGCATCATCCTGGACGCCAATGAGGGCTGGCGCGACGACAACATCGTTGCAAACCTGGCCTTTGCCGCCGAGCACGGCATCGCGCTGATCGAACAGCCGCTGCCGGCGGGCCGTGATGGCATGCTTCGCAACATCGCCCATCCGGTGCCGATCTGCGCCGATGAAAGCCTGCATGAGGCTAAAGACCTTTCCTGGCTTGTCGGCCTTTACGATGCGGTCAACATCAAGCTCGACAAGTCGGGCGGCTTGACCGCTGCCCTCATCCTTCGCGATCGCGCCCGCGAACTGGGTTTTGGCGTCATGGTCGGCTGCATGGTCGGCACGTCATTGGCCATGGCGCCGGCGGTGCTGTTGGCCCAGGATGCCGATTTCGTCGATCTCGACGGTCCGCTGCTGCTGGCCCGCGACCGTGCGCCTGGCCTTGTCTACCAAGTTTCGCTGGTGTCACCGCCCGATCCGGCGCTGTGGGGCTGAACGCGCCGCAAGCCCGATCAGCACAAGGCCGACCAGGGCGATCGGGATCATGGCAAAAAAGCCGTCGACGCCGAAGCGGTCGTAAAGCGGGCCGCACAGGAGCGTCACCACAGCGGTGAAAAACCCGTTGGAGAAATAGGCGATGCCTTGCGCGGCCCCGGTGCGTTCCTCCGCGACCGTCTCACCGATCATTTTCTGCAGGCCGATCAGCACCAGCGCCACCGAGACCGCGTGCAGCGTCTGGACTGCGAAAAACCCACCTACGCCAAGGCCAAGCGGCCAGATCAAGGGAAAGGCAATCCAGCGCACGACCGCGCCTATTCCCGCCATCACCATGATCGATACGACCGAGAAGGAACCGAAAACCCGGGTAAAGATCATGAACATGCCGATCTCGGCCAGGACACCCCAACCCCAAAGCAGCCCGACAACAGAATCGCCGATGCCGATCGATTTCCAGTAGATCGAGACGAAGCCGTAGAAAAACGCGTGGCTGGCGGTGATGACGCCGACGCCGACGGAGAAATACAGGAAATAGCCGTTGAGGAGTTTTGGCGCCGATTGCTGGATGTCGGCAGCCGAAAGCGGCGAGGCACGGCGGGGACGGCCGAGCCGCGGCGCGATCAGTGCGACGACAAGTGCGGCGCCAAACGCCACGAAGATGATCACCGGAACTGCCTGGGCGCCGGTCGCCGACAGGATGAAACCGCCGGCAAGATTTGCGCACAGATAGGAGATCGATCCCCATTTGCGCATGTTGGCATAATTCGAGCCGAAGCGGCGCACCCCCGACAGCGCCAGCGAATCGGCGATCGGCGAATGCGGCGTCCAGGCGACAGTGAGCGCCAGCGAAACGGCCAGCACCATGGCATAGCTCGGCGTCAGGAAATAACCGGCGGATAGCGCCAACGATGCGGCCGTCAGCGCGACATAGACATGGGCGCGGTCGCTCGCCCTGTCGGCCAGTGCCGTAAGCAATGGCGTCGTCACCACGCGCAGGAACATCGGTGCCGCGAGAATGATCGCTATCTGCTCGGCATCAAAACCGTTTGCCTGCAGCCACAACGGAAAGTACGGCAAATGTATCCCGAGCGGCACGAAAAGCGTGAAGAAGATCAGGCCCATGCGCAGTTCGAACTGACGCGGCTTGACGAGTTGTTCGGGTAAAAGCGGCGACAGGGAGGACATCAGCAGGCAATCCGTCGGCGCAGCATTCGACCGGTCCGGCCAGCCAACGCACGCCGATCCCATAACATGGCGAAAAAAGCGATGAAACCGTGGGCTAAAGCGCGTCGCGTTTGACCGGCCTCATGCGACGCGCTTTAGGTTTCTTGTTTTATGCATGTCGTTATCGCAAAACCGCTGCACACCCTCGGGTCAGGCCCGGGTCAGGCCCGAGGGGCATGCTTTTGCGCCACATGCATGAACGCATCATCGCGTCAGGCAGCCTGGACTGCCCTGCCCTTGATGGCGACGATGTCGATCGGCACCAGCACTTCGCTGCCGACCGGAGCCTCCGGCAGGACATGCGCCCAGTGCAGGATCTCCATCTGGCCGTCGAAATGCTCGACCACCGCGGTGCAGCTCTCCACCCAGTCGCCGGTGTTGATGTACTGCACGTCCTCATAATTTTCGATCGCGGCATGGTGGATGTGGCCGCAGATCACGCCGTCGACATGCGAGCGGCGCGCTTCCTCGGTCAGCATGGTCTGGAACGAGCCGATGAAATTCACCGCCTTCTTGACGTTGACCTTGGCCCAGGACGAAAACGACCAGTATGGCAGGCCAAGCAGTTGGCGAAGTCGCGTCACCACGCGGTTGACCAGCATCGCCGCGTCATAGGCGTAGTCGCCGAGATAGGCCAGCCAGCGCGCATTGTGGACGACGGTGTCGAACTGGTCGCCATGGATGACAAGAAAGCGTTTGCCGTCGGCGGTCTCGTGGACGACGCGGTCGGCGACGACGATACCGCCGAAATGCACGCCCTGGAACTGGCGCGCGAATTCGTCGTGATTGCCGGCGATGTAGGTGATGCTGGCGCCCTTGCGAGCCTTGCGCAGCAATTTCTGGACGACGTCATTGTGGCTTTGCGGCCAGTGCCAGTTCCGTCTCAGCCGCCAGCCGTCGACGATGTCGCCGACGAGATAGATGATATCGGCGTCGTGATGACGCAGGAAATCGATCAGGAACTCGGCCTTCGCCGCCTTCGATCCGAGATGGACGTCGGAGATGAACATGCTGCGGAAAGTGCGGGGCTCTGCGCCAGGCATTGGATTCTCACCGTTGCTTCCGAACAGGCTATGCCTCGATTCATGCAACAACCGTATGACGGTTGCGATTGGTCCAGCCCCAAGGGTACGTTGCGACCCAAATCAGAGGAGAAATCGCCATGGATCTCGGTATTCGCGGAAAAAAGGCCATCGTCTGTGCTTCGAGCAAGGGTCTCGGGCGCGGTTGCGCCATGGCGCTGGCCGAAGCCGGCTGTGATCTGGTCGTCAACGGGCGCAACGCCGACCAACTGGCCAAAACCGCCGCCGAACTGCGCGAAAGATTTGGCATTGAGGTGACCGAGATCGTCGGCGACGTGTCGAAGCCCGAGGTGCAGAAGGCGCTGCTTGCCGCCTGTCCCGATCCCGATATCCTCGTCAACAACAATGGCGGACCGCCGCTTCGCGATTTCCGCGAGCTCGACCGCGAAAAGATCCTCGAAGGCGTCACCCAGAACATGGTGACCCCGGTCGAACTGGTTCAGGCTGTCATCGACGGCATGGCCGAGCGCGGCTTCGGCCGCATCGTCAACATCACCTCGCTGTCGGTCTATGTTCCCATTCCCGGCCTCGATCTGTCGTCCGGCGCGCGCGCCGGCCTGACTTCGTTCCTGGCCGGCGTCGCGCGGACGGTGATCGACCGCAATGTGACGATCAACAACATGCTGCCGGGCAAGCTCGACACCGACCGGCTGCGTCCCGCGCACGAAGCCGGCACCCCGGAAGATCCGGCTGCCGCCGCCGCACGCAAGGCCCAGGCAGCAGTCAACGTTCCGGCCAAGCGGCTCGGCACGCCGGAGGAATTCGGCCAGATTTGCGCCTTCCTGTGCTCGGTTCACGCCGGCTACCTGACCGGGCAGAACATACCGGTGGATGGCGGCCTCTATGTCAGCGCGTTTTAGCGCCTAACGCATGGTCCCGCTGGCAACGGGGAGAAAAAGGTTGTTTTTCTGACCGTCTTTCTTTCACGGCGGATCCCGAGGCTTGCTGCGGCCGCCCCTGATCCGGCTCCACGCTCTGATGAGAGTGCGACTAGTCTCGCCCCATCAGCGTTTTGATCAGCGTCTCGGCGAGCCAGCTTTCATATTCGTCCGAAGACCAACCCCGCTCCAACACGAGCATGCGATATACGTCGCGGCCGGTATACATCCATAGGATGTCGCGCACGCGGGCTAAGCCGAGTTGGCGCGCGACAGTGACGGATGCGACGAGAAGGTTGGCACGCGCTTCCTGGAGCTTGAATCGAACGGTCTCCAACTCCGTCTCGATCGCCTTCAGCTCGGGAGACAGGGCCGAGACGCCTCGCATAAGGCCGATCTCCTCGCGTTCAGCATCAAGGATGACCCGAGAGATCGAGGCAGTAATACGCAGAATCTCCTCGGGGTCTCTCGCGTTCTCGGCCTGCTTAGCTATCTCCGCATAGCGCGGCCCGAAGAAGGAACGCTCGACCACGGCTCTTAGAATGCCGATCTTCGACTGGAACAGGGCATAGACGGTCGGTGCCGAAACACCGGCGGCTGATGAGATGTCATTAATCGTGACCTTTTCCACTCCGCGCGCAGTAAAAAGCTCTTTCGCCACATCGAGAATGCGTTGACGCGTGCCGGAAGCGCGCTCCGACCGCAGCCGTGCGTCGTAGCGCCTGCGGGTCTTTGAATTGTCATTCATATTGGATATAGTAAGCTATACCCAATATAACCGCCAGATCATTGAATCAGCAGGCTGGAAGGAGGAGGAGCATGATCGAGTTTGTGCCGATAAACCTCTGGGGGATCGGAACTGCGGTACTCGCAGCCTGGGTTGTCGCTGGGCTTTGGTATTCGCCGCTGCTCTTTATCCGACCGTGGGCCGAGATGTCGGGCGTCGACGGCGCGAAATTCGCCGCCGGCCTGGGGCGGGCGATTGCGGTCGACCTTGCCTCGTTTGCGGTCATGGCGTTTATCCTCGATCAGGTACTTCACGCCTGGGGCGCGCTGACGATCGTCTCGACCGTCCTCTGCACTTTCCTGCTCTGGCTCGGCTTCGTCGCTGTCACGCTGCTGCATTCGGTGACCTATGAGCACCGGCCTCTGCACTATTATGCGATCAATGCCGGCTATCGCTTGGTCAGCATGGTGGCAATGGGTGTGATCCTGACCGTGTTACGGTAACAAAGGCGCTGTTGTCGACCTGTTCCAGGCATCCGGATTTGCTCGCACTGCGGCGCAAGTTGACGAGCGGGTTTACGGCCGTGTCGCGATTCTAACGAAAAAATCCAAGCGCTGGCATTGGCACTTTATGGATGACGTGTGGCTGTTGCTGTCTGGGAACGCCGGGAGGCGATCCATCTCGGCCGTTCTTGTCAGGAAGTGACGGCTCTGAACGCAGGCGTTGCAGGTGCCGTACCAGACCATAAGGAGCCGATTTATCGTCCGAAGTCTCAAAGACATCGGCTGCGCTGGCGAGGGGCCGGGTGTGGTGTTGAGCAGCGGGGCTATGATGGCCCCATCCTGCGCTGGCCGCCGCTACAGTGCATAGGGCCATTCGTCCGGCACGAAGCGATAGGCGTCGCCATCGCGCGCCACATGGCCGATGCCGGGGAACGGCAAATGCATGCCGGCGATCAGCATCCGGTCAGCAGCGACCCGGTCGAGCGTCCGCTTGCGCGTTTCGGCAGCCAGCTTGGAATCGACATCGAAGGCGATGCTCCAGTCCGGGCGCGCGAACTGGTAGGTCGCCATGTGCACGACATCGCCCCAGATGAACAGCGCCTCGCCGTCCGATTCCACGATGAAGCCGGCATGGCCCGGAGTGTGGCCGGGCAGCGGCACGGTGCGGATCGCGCCGACCGCCTCGCCCTCGCCACCCACCTGCCGCACGCGGTTCGCATAGGCGGCGGCGGCCTGGCGGGCGCCGATGAAGAACGGCCTTGCCCCATCCGGCGCCTGGTTCATGTTCGCGTCGTCATGCCAGAAGGCGTAATCGGCGGCGGTGACGACGAGCTCGGCATTGGGAAACAGCGCCTGGCCGGCGGGAGTCAGAACGCCGTTGATATGGTCGGGATGCATGTGGGTAATCAGCAATGTATCGATCTGGTCCGGAGAGACGCCGACCGCCTCGATAGCGGCCGGAAGTCGGCCGAGTGACGGGCCCATGCTGTCCGACGTACCGGCGTCGACGAGCACCAGACGGTCGCCCAGATTGATGAGATAGGCATTGACCGGCGCGCGGCGCGGTCCGGGCTTCTGGAAGCTGGCCTCAGCCAGCCGCTCCGCATCGGCCTCAGCGAGCCCGATGACCAGCTCGGAACCAAGGTCGATATAGCCATCTAGTAGCGCCGTAACCTGGACCGATCCCACGTTGCGGCGCAGCGCGCCAAGCGTTGCGGCGTCGACCAGCGGCGCGCGGGCCACCGCCGGAACGGAGACATTGGCTAGGAGAGTGCCGCCGGTTAGGCCGGCACCGGCGAGAAAATGACGGCGGGAAAGCGGCATAGCATCGTCTCCAGTTTGGGGATCTAGAGCTCCAGGCGGAGCAAGGCGGGTCTATGCCATAGGCTCAGCTTTTTGAACTTGCCAATTCCTTATATGTCTTATTACTCTTGTTTATTAATCACGACGGAGAGTTGCCATCATGGACCGCTTGACCGAGCTGACCAGCTTCGTACGCGCCTGCGATACCGCCAGCTTCTCGGCGGCAGCGCGCGAGTTGGGCTTAAGCCAGCCGGCCGTCAGCCAGCAGATCCGTGCACTGGAAACGCGTCTAGGCGTCCGGCTCTTTGACCGTACGACCCGCCATGTTTCGCCGACGGAAGCCGGCCGGCGTTATCTGGAGCGCGCCCGCGACATCATTGAGCGCATCGAGGAGGCGGACCGCAGCGTCGGCTGCCTCGAATCGAAGATGTGCGGACGTCTTGCCGTCGGCGCGCCGGCCAGCTTCGGCGCCGGCGTGCTTGGCAGCTATCTGATCGAGTTCAAGCGCGCCTATCCGGAACTGTTGCTCGACGTGGCGCTGACCGACAGTTTCGTCGATGTGATCGCAGAGGGGCTCGACGTGGCAATCCGTATGGGGACCATCGATGACGACCGGCTGATCGTGCGCAAGCTCGGGGTGATCGGGCGCTGCCTTGCGGCAACGCCAGAGTATCTCGACCGCAGGGGCCGGCCGCGACGCCCGGAAGATCTCGCCGACCATGATTATCTGCTTTACGCCCACATCAGGAAGCGCGATGTCGTGCCGCTCACCGGCCCGGGCGGCGAAAAGGCCGAGGTGCGAATCCGGCCGGCCATGCGCTCCGACAATTCGCTGCTCAATCATCAGGCGTTGCTGTCCGGCGTCGGCATCGGCCTCGGGCACAGGGTGATACTCGACCCGCTCATCGCCGAAGGCTTGCTCGAACACGTGCTGCCGGACTGGCACTATGCGCCGCACCATGTGCATGCGGTCTATCCATCGAATCGCTTCATTCCGTTGAAGGTTAGGCGGTTCGTTGCCGGCTTCGCCGACCACCTCGCCGCGATGGGTGCGTTCATCGATGACAAAAAAGCATGTACATCCAAGGAAACGGCGCCGGCCCAGTGAAGTCTGACGTTTGTACGCGCAGGGAAATGGCGGAGACGGGGGAGTCGAGATGTGGCGCGGCGGAGATAGGCGTAGCCCCGCAACCGCGCAGTGAGTAGCTGTCGGGTGGACGGTAGCCGCAAAGCCTGGAGGCGGTCGACCTGACACCGTTGCGGCTGCTGCTCCCGCAGGACACATGAACTGCCCTTCATGGTCATTCCTCCTGCCGATCGAGAAACCGCTTCACGGCGCCGAGGAACACACCGCGCCCTGCGGCCTCGCGGTCGAGATGCACGAAGTGGGTAGCGTCCGGGATGTTCAGGCGTTCCGCTTTTGGTGCTTCGTCCACAATTGCCTTCGCATCCTCCGGTCGGCTCCAGAAATCCCGTCCGGAACGGATGACGAGCACCGGCATGGTGAGCGCCGCCGCCGACCATTGCCGGCGATCGAACGCGAGTTCGAAGCTGTCGGCCATGGCGCCGCTCGGTGACCGGAAACTCGGCGGCTGGCGCGTCGACGCCGTCTCGTCGGAGGCGAGTGCCGCATCACCATAGGCCGCGGCCACCGCGGGATCGCGCCACTGAGCCTTGTCCGCGGCCGGGATGCTGTCGTCCCAGGCGGTGAACAGGCTCGGACGTGTATTCAGCCGATAACCGCCGAACGTATGGACATTGAACGTCCCAGGCCGATCCGGATTTTCGAGCAGCGAGCCGGTGCCAAGAGTGGGATGCTGGTCTGAGCCTCCATACAGGGTGTTGTAGAGGATGAGCCGATCAACCGTCTGCGGAAAGCGGCTGGCATAGGCGCCGGCCCAATGCCCGCCGGTGGCCCAGCCGACGAGGCTGATCCTCGAAACGTCGCTCCATTTCGCGATGCCGTCGACCGCTGCGGAAATATCCGCCACGACGTCTTCGGTGCGCATCAGGGGAGCGGACTTGTCCGGCGGCCTGTCCATGGCCGCAGGACGGCTCGATGCGCCGTAGCCGCGAAGATCCAGGACATAGACAAGGTGCCCGCCCGCCGCGAGGTCGGCGGCAAGCGATCCGCCCGCAACAGGCAGATCGAAGGACGCGACGCCGGGCACGCGTGCGCCATGGATGAGGAGGACGGCGGACTTGGGTTCGGACGCTGCGCCAGGACGGCGCACCTCGCGGACGAAGAGGCGCTCGCCCGTCGGTAGTTCGACGAACCTGTCGGCCCTGACGAGATCCGGCTCGCCTGCCGGGACTGGAGCCGCAGCCATGATGGCTGCGGCGAGCACAAGGGGAAAGGCGGTGAAATGGGACATGATGATATCTCCGATCGCAATCGCGTTTCGCAAAGATTGCCAGCTATTCGATATCTTATCGATGACGTATTTGAGCGCGTTTGATATCGTCAAGATATGGAACTTCGGCACTTGCGACATTTCCTCGCCGTTGCGGAGGAATTGCATATGGGGCGTGCCGCACTGCGGCTGGCCATGGCGCAGCCTCCGCTTAGTCAATCGATCGGTCGCCTGGAGAAAGAACTCGGCGTCAAGCTGTTCGAGCGGGCCAACCGCCGCCTGACCTTGACGCGCGCCGGCGCGGCCTTCGTGGAGGAGGCGCGGGCATCGGTACTGCACGCCGATGCGGCGCTTCACGTCGCCCGCGCAGCGCATGACGGCGAAGCTGGCGAGATCAGGGTCGGCTTCGTGTCGGCGGCTCTGTACGAACATCTGCCGCATCTCCTATCCCGGCTTCGCGGGACATATCCGGACATCCATCCAAAGCTCATCGAGGTGTCCACCAATGAGCAGATTGCGGCGCTGTCGCGGAATGAGATCGACATCGGTTTCGTGCATCCACCGCTCGGTGCTGACGAACGTCTCGACGTCCATGGCTATCCTGCTGAAGATCTTATCGCGGTTCTGCCTGATGACCGGCACACGCACGGGGTGACGCTGACGGACATCGCCCGCCACGGGCTCATCATGTTTCCGGCTGCACAAGGCCCGGCACTCCACGCCCGCATCATGGACACGTTCACCAGGGCTGGTCTCGAGGTGCGGATCGTCCAGGAGGCAACGCGGGCACTGACCATGCTCTCGCTCGTAGCCGCCGGCTTTGGAGCGGCGCTGCTGCCACGATCGACCCAGCGCCTTGTGTTTCAGGGCGTCCGCTATGCAGCGATCGCAGACGTATCGCTGCCCGCCTGGCCACTTGCCGTGATCGCGAAACGGCGGCCACGGCCGGCGATTGTCGATAGCGTCTGGAAACTGCTTGAGGCTCGTTCAGACGTGAGTTGACCGCCCGCGACTGGACACGCCCGGCCGCGCGACGCGCTCGATGACATCCGCGCCGGCCGCGACAAGGCAGGTGAGGATTTCAGCGCAACAATCTGACATGGTATGGTTTTCCACGATCCTTCCCCCTAATGGCGGCTGCGTCATTTGGCATCGTGAAGAACCTGCGCTGCATGCTAAACCTCGACGCAGCCGCACTTTATTTCCACAAGCATCCACGCCCTGGAAAGCTTGAAATCCAGGCGACAAAGCCGCTCGGCAACCAGCGCGACCTGGCGCTCGCCTATTCGCCCGGCGTGGCGGTGCCCTGTCTCGAAATCCGAGACTAGACGGCGGCCGTAAGTTCCTTGCATTGGCCCTCATTGCGTCTTACGTTTGGCGCATCGATCAAGTGAGGGTATGATAATGCCGGAGACTGCAACCCTGTCCTCGAAGTTCCAGATATCGATCCCCAAGGCGATCCGGACCGCCCAGCATTGGGAAGCGGGTTTGACCTTGGCCTTCATCCCGAAGGGAACGGGCGTGCTACTCGTCCCTGTGCCGAAGCGGGAAGCGCTGAAGGGGCTGGCGAAGGGCGCTTCGGCGACGGAATATCGCGACCGGTCGGACCGTTTCTGATGGTGCTCGTCGATACCTCGGCTTGGATCGAATGGCTGATAGGCTCTCCGACTGGAGAGCAGGTGGCAGAGCATCTGCCCGAGCGAGCCGACTGGCTCGTTCCGACCATTGTGCAGTTGGAACTCGCAAAATGGCTCACTCGCGAAGTAGGCGAAGACAAAGCCGATCAGACCATCGGCTTTACGCAGGTCTGTACGGTGGTCCCGCTTGACACGGAAATCGCCCTAGCGGCCGCCGAAGCCTGCCGGAAGCACAAATTGGCGACCGCAGATGCGATCATTTTCGCGACCGCTCGGGCCCATGACGCGACGCTCCTGACTTGCGACAAGCATTTCGAGAGCCTGCCAGTCGTCACCCTCATCGAAATGATCTAGCGCTGACATTGTTGGACCGCGGTGTGATGTCGGCTCCGGCAGCTCTCGACCGAGGGCGTGTGAAAACTCGCCACGTCGGTCCAGACGTAGAATTTTCTCCTTTGCCCAAGCGAACAGAAGCGCGCTCGTATTCGACGCGGCTCGCGCGTGAAGGTCGTTCTCCACCCATTGCAGACATTCAAACTGGGATGTCGGCGTAGCTCGTCACAGCACCCCGCCCGTCATCCCAACATTTCAATGGCAGACCACACAGGCCGGACCGGCGATGCGAAGCCAAAGGCCGCATTTTGCGACATATCACCTCTCGAAAAGCCTCGGCTGCATGCTAAGAGACTCAAAACAGCAAACGGACTGAACTGAGGAGCGGCCGGCATGCAAGGCGAAAACAAAAAAGCAGCCCGGTCGGACCTCGACGAAGCCGCCCTCTATTTCCACAAGCACCCACGCCCTGGAAAGCTGGAAATCCAGGCGACAAAGCCGCTCGGCAACCAGCGCGATCTGGCGCTTGCCTATTCGCCGGGCGTCGCGGCGCCCTGTCTGGAAATCCGCGACAATCCGGCAGCCGCCGCCGACTACACGGCGCGGGCCAATCTGGTTGGTGTCGTCTCCAATGGTACGGCGGTGCTCGGCTTGGGCAATATCGGCCCGCTGGCCTCCAAGCCGGTGATGGAAGGCAAGGCGGTGCTGTTCAAGAAATTCGCCGGCATCGACGTCTTCGACATCGAGATCGACGCGCCTGACATCGAGCGGATGGTCGAGACGATCTCGGCGCTGGAGCCGACCTTCGGCGGCATCAACCTCGAGGATATCAAGGCGCCCGAATGCTTTGAGGTCGAGGAACGGCTGAAGGCGCGCATGGCCATACCAGTCTTCCACGACGACCAGCACGGCACTGCGATCATCGTCGCCGCCGCCGTGCTCAACGGGCTGGAATTTGCCGGCAAGACGATCTCCGACATCAAGATCGTCACCTCCGGCGCCGGGGCAGCGGCCCTCGCCTGCCTCAACTTGCTGGTTTTGCTGGGCGCGCGCATCGAAAACATCTGGGTCACCGACCGTTTCGGCGTCGCCTACAAGGGCCGCGTCGACGAAATGGACCGCTGGAAGGACCCCTATGTGAAGGACACTGAGGCGCGCACGCTGGCCGATGTGCTGCCGGGCGCCGACGTGTTCCTGGGCCTTTCGGCCGCCGGCGTGCTGAAACCGGAATTGCTCCAGCACATGGCGCCAAAACCACTGATCCTGGCCTTGGCCAACCCCAACCCCGAGATCATGCCGGAAGCGGCGCGGGCGGCGCGACCCGACGCGATGATCTGCACTGGCCGTTCTGATTTTCCCAACCAGGTCAACAACGTACTCTGCTTTCCTTACATTTTCCGTGGCGCCCTGGACTGCGGCGCCAGCGCCATCAACGAAGAGATGAAGATGGCTGCGGTGCGGGCGATCGCAGCCCTTGCCCGCGAGGAACCGTCTGACGTCGCCGCCCGCGCCTATTCCGGCGAAACGCCGATCTTCGGGCCCGATTTCCTGATCCCCTCGCCGTTCGATCCCAGACTGATCCTGCGCATCGCGCCGGCGGTGGCCAAGGCCGCCTGCGACACCGGCGTCGCGACACGGCCGATCACCGACTTTGCCGCCTATATCGACACGCTCAACCGCTTCGTCTTCCGCTCCGGCCTGGTCATGAAGCCGGTGTTCACGATGGCCAAGACGTCGAGCGCCAAGCGCGTCATCTATGCCGACGGCGAGGACGAACGCGTGCTGCGCGCCGCCCAGGTGGTGCTGGAGGAAGGCATCGCCGAGCCGATCCTGATCGGCCGCCCGCATGTCATCGAAGTCAGGCTGAAACGCTACGGGCTGCGCATCAAGCCGGGCGTCGATTTCGGCCTGATCAATCCCGAGGACGATCCGCGTTATCGCCACTATGTCGACCTTTTGATCGAGCTCGCCGGCCGGCGTGGCGTCACGACGGAGGCCGCGCGCACCATGGTGCGCACCGACAACACGGTGATCGCCGCACTGGCCCTCAAGCGTGGCGACGCCGACGCCATGGTCTGCGGCCTGGAAGGACGGTTTGAGCGGCATTTGCGCAATGTCACCCTGATCATCGGCCCGCGCGCCGGCATCAAGGATCACGACCTGTCGACGCTTTCCATGCTGATCTCGCAGCGCGGAATCATTTTCCTCACCGACACCCATGTCACCGTCGATCCGACCGCCGAGGAGATCGCCGAGATGACGGTGCTGGCGGCCGAAGAAATCCAGCGCTTCGGCATCGAGCCCAAGGCCGCCCTGCTGTCGCATTCGGATTTCGGCTCGCGCGATTCGCCAAGTGCGCTCAAGATGCGGCAGGCAGCGGCGATCCTGGCGCGCATCGCGCCGGACCTGCAATGCGACGGCGAGATGCATGCCGACTCGGCTCTGTCGGAGCCGCTGCGCCAGCGGGTCTATCCGCATTCGCGGCTGAAGGGCGAAGCCAATCTGCTGGTCTTCCCCAATCTCGATTCGGCCAACATCACGCTCACTGCGCTGCGCGCGATGATGGACGCGCTGCATGTCGGCCCGATCCTGCTCGGCACCGACAGGCCGGCGCATATATTGACGCCGTCGGTGACATCGCGCGGCGTCGTCAACATGACGGCGCTCGCGGTGGTCGAAGCGGCCCACAAGGCGCAGGCGGTCGTAACTCTGGGCTAAGGCAATCGCTTCAGGTCTGCGCTGCCCCTCATTGCCCTGCCGGGCATTTCTCCCCGTATAGTGACGGGGAGAAAGACGCCTTCGCAAACGATTTCGCCAATCTCCAGCGTTGCAAAAAGTGTGCCGAGGTTGCGGCCAGCCCCTTCTCCCCGTCACTATCCGGGGAGATGATGCCGGCAGGCAGATGCGGGGCGGCGCCGACGTTGCATTGGTCACGCCCAACAAAACCCAATTTGACGGGTAAGCTAAATAAACAGTTAACCGCGGACGCGGTAACCTTCGCAACGGACGAGGCAAGCGGAGTTCCGTATGGGCGGAGGGTGGAAGCTGACGCGCGCCGCAGCACTGCTCGGTGCCCTGGCATTGTCAGGCTTTGCCGCCACCGAACTGCAGGCCGCCTCCGGTGTTTGCCGGCAGCTGGAAGCCGATCTCGCGGCCGCTTCGCGCGGTGGCGGCACCAAGCCAGCCCTGCTCAGGAAATATGACGATGCAATCGTGCGGCAGCGCCAGCAGATTTCAAAGGCCGTCAGCCAATCCAGCCGCGCCGGCTGCGGCTTTTCGCCGTCGCGCCGCAACGCCAACGCATGCGCCACACTCGACGCCACCATCGATCGCATGGCAGCCAATCTCGACGGCTTGCAAGCCACGCGCGCTGAACTCGCCGGCGACGGCTCGCACCGCAATCGCGCACGCATATTGGCTTCGCTCGACGCCAATGGCTGCCGCGATGATGCGGCGCCGCCAAAGCCGGCACCGGGCCGCGACGCCAGCCGTGGAACCGGCGAGAAAAACTTGCTCGACCAGCTTTTGGGCAGCGACGCAATTGGACCCGGCGCGTCCGACCGGCCTGAAGAGCCCGATCAAGCCGTGGGTCCGCGCGACATCCGCACCATGCTCGATAATGCCGACGACATGGGCCAGCCGCACGGCGAGTTCCGCACCATGTGCGTGCGCACCTGCGACGGCTATTTCTTCCCGATGTCGAACGCCGCCTCGCTGGGCGATTTCGAGCGCGACCAGAAGAACTGCGATTCGAGTTGCCCCGGCACCGAGATGCAGGTGTTTTATGCGCGCGGCTTCGGCGACGACTCGGGTGGCATGACGTCTTCGGTAACCGGCAGGCCATACAGCGAACTGCCGACCGCCTATCTCTACAAGCAGCCCGCGCGTCCGCCGGCCTGCGGCTGCAACGCCGCGCGAAATTTCGAGATCATTGCCGGCAACCCGCCAAGCCCGAAACAGGCTGCCCCCGCCGACCCCGAGAGTTTGGCCAATGTCGAAGGCCGGCTCGATCGCGAAGCCATCGAGCGCCCCGCCGCAAAACCCTCGCCGACGACCTTGCCGCCGCCGGAACAGCGCAAGGTCAGGGTCGTCGGGCCAACGTTCCTTCCCGACCCAGCAGCGGCAACAGATCTGCAAGCTCCGGCCCCGAGGGCTGGCCCGTAAGCGCCAGCCTGAGCGGCGTGAACAGCGCTTTGCCCTTGCGGCCGGTTGCTTCCCTGATCCTGCCGGTCCACTCCTTCCAGACCGACCCGTTCCAGGGGTCTTCCGGCAAAAGGTCGAAGGCCTGGCGAAGGAACTCGCGGTCGGGGTCGGAAAAGTCCGGCTGCTCCTGCGGGCCGTCGCGAAGTGTGCGCCACCAGATTGCTGCATCGGCCAGCCTGTCGAGATTGCCGCGCACCGCCAGCCAGAACGGCTCCGCCTGTTCGCCGGAAATGCCGAGCACGATCAGCCGGTCGCGCGCCTCGGAAAACGGCATATGGTGCAGCAGCGTGCGATTGAGCACGAAAAGCTCGTCCGGATCGAATTTGGCCGGGGATTTCGATGTCGCCGCCGGATCGAAGCGCTCGGCAAGCTCAGCCATCGTCTGCACCGCGACGACGTTTTCCGAGGTGCCGACGAGCACCGCCAGCGAGGCGACCGCCATCGGCTCGATGCCGGTCTCGCGCAGGCTTTCGATGGACAGCCCGCCGCTCCGCTTCGACAGGCCCTCGCCCGACGCGGTGGTCAAAAGATTGTGGTGGCCAAACACCGGCGGCTCGGCACCCAGCGCCTGGAACAAGGCCAACTGCACGCCGGTATTGGTGACGTGGTCGTCGCCGCGGATGACATGGCTGATCCCCATCTCGATGTCGTCGACCACCGAAGGGAGAGTATAGAGATAGGTGCCGTCCTCGCGCATCAGAACCGGGTCGGAAAGCGAGGCTAGGTCGACGGTTTCCTCGCCGCGCACCAGATCGTTCCAGTGGATTTCGGTGCGCTCCGGCTGCAGCGGATCGCTGGTGAAATTAGGCAGCAGAAAGCGCCAATGCGGCCGGCGGCCGTCGGCCTGGTATTCGGCGACCTGCTCAGCCGTCAGCGTCAGCGCCTCGCGGCCGTAGACCGGCGGCAGGCCGCGCGTGCGGCGCACCTTTCGCCTGAGATCGAGCTCTTCCGGTGTTTCGTAGCAAGCATAGAGAAGGCGCGCCGCCTTCAATTTCTCCACCGCCGCATCGTAAAACTCGAAGCGCCGTGACTGGTATTCCGTGGCGTCGGGAAAGATGCCCAGCCAATGCAGGTCGTAGAGGATGGCGTCGGAGAATTCCTGCGTCGAGCGCGCGACGTCGGTGTCGTCGAAGCGCTGGATGAAGCGGCCCTTGTTGTTCATGGCGAACAGCCAGTTGAACAGCGCAGTGCGGGCATTGCCGATATGAATGCGGCCGGTGGGTGATGGGGCGAAACGGACGGTAACTGTCATGAATGGGGCGTACCGGATGGTTTTGCTGTTGACAAGACACGCCCCCGCGCTTGGCCGCAGACATAAGACATGACGAAGGCGATGAAAAGGCGGCAGCGACGCGCGTTTTAGCGCATCGGCCCGAAAATCGGAACCGATTTGCGGAAAGCACTATCCGCAGATTCAAAGTTGTTGGACGCGCGCGGCGCTGCAAGTCGTCAGATCGCCAGCCCCTTGGTCAATTCGAGCGCCTGGCGCTCGAACAGCCGGCGGTAGATGCCGCCTTGCAGCCGGATCAGTTGATCATGCGAGCCCTCCTCGACAATGCGGCCGCGATCGAACACCAGGAGCCTGTCGAGCGCTCGCACCGTCGAAAGCCGGTGCGCGATGACCAGCGTCGTGCGGCCGACCATCAACCGCTCCATCGCCTGCTGGATCAGCACCTCCGATTCCGAATCGAGGCTCGACGTCGCCTCATCCAGGATGAGGATCCGCGCGTCGGCAAGGAAAGCCCGCGCGATCGCCACCCGCTGGCGCTCGCCGCCCGACAATTTCACGCCGCGCTCGCCGACCAGCGTGCCATAGCCTTTCGGCAGATCGACGATGAAGTCGTGCGCGCTTGCCAGCCGTGCGGCATGCTCGATCTCGGCCTGCGTCGCGCTCGGCCGGGCATAAGCGATGTTTTCGGCCAGCGACCGGTGGAACAGGATCGGCTCCTGCTGGACGATAGCGATCTGCCCGCGCAGCGACGCCTGCGCCACCCCGGAAATATCCTGGCCGTCGATCAGGATCGTTCCCGCGTTCACGTCGTAAAGCCGCTGGATCAGCTTGACGAAGGTCGTCTTGCCCGAACCCGAATGGCCGACCAGCCCGACGCGCTCGCCCGGCGCGATGTCCACCGAAAAGTCGCGATACAGCGGCAGTCGGTGGCTGCCATAATGGAAGGTGACGTTGTCGAAGCTGATGCGGCCGTCGGTGATGCGGATCGGCCTGGCGCCGGGCACATCCTCGATGCCGAGCGGCTCGAACTGGAAGTCGACCAGTTCCTCCATGTCGTTGATCGAGCGCTGCAGATTGCGGATATGCGTGCCGATATCGCGCAAATAGCCTTGCAGCACGAAGAACGAGGTCAGCACGAAGGTGACATCGCCGGCGCTCGCCTGCCCCCACGACCACAAAAGCAGCGAGAAACCGATCACCGCTGTTCGCAGAAGCAGCAGCATCGATCCTTGCGTGGTGCCGTTGATGGTGCCGCGCACCCAGGTGCGGCGCGTGCGGGCGCGCCATCTGGCGACGACCTTGGCGAGGCGTGTTTCCTCGCGTTCCTCGGCGCCAAAGCCCTTGACCACGGCGTTGCAGCTCACCGCATCGGCCAGAGAGCCGCCAAGGCGCGTGTCCCATGCATTGGCAAGCCTTGCCGCGGGCGCGACATAGCCAAGCGACAGCAGCGCCGTCACCGCGATGAACAGCACCGAGCCTGCGGCGACGACAGCACCCATCAGCGGCCAGAACCAGCCGAGCAGCAGCGTCGAGCCGACGAGCATGACGACGGACGGCAGCAGCGCGATCAGGATCGTGTCGTTGAGCAGGTCGAGCGCCCACATGCCGCGGGTTATCTTGCGCACGGTCGATCCGGCGAAGCTGTTGGCGTGCCAGTCGGTGGAGAAACGCTGGACCCGGTGGAAGGCGTCGGCGGCGATATCCGCCATCATCTTCAGGGTCAATTCGACGATGGCCATGAAGGCGAGGTTGCGCAGCACGACACCGGTGAGCGCCAGCGCCACCAGCATCGAAAAGGCCGCCATCGCCGCGTCCCAGGCGACATCGTCGGCCGCAGCACTGCTGGCGACGGCGTCGACCAGCCGGCCGGAATAGAGCGGCGTCAGCACGTCGGCCAAGGTCGACAGCAGGAATGTGCCCATGATGAGCGAAAGCCGCCACGGCTGGCGCCGCCAATGACTGAGCGTGAAGCCAAGGACGCTGCGAAAGGCGCCGGCGCGCAAATCGATCTGAAAACGAGCCATGATGTCATTCGGGCGCAAACGAGCCCGGTCCCGGTAAGGTCGAAATTGAGAAAACCGCGTTGGGCGCGTGAGAGCCCGGGAATGCGGAAGGTTCGGCATATTGGCGGCTCGCCCGAATACGGGCGGCGACCGGCATCGACGAATGCCTGTTGTCAGATTGCCTGGCCATGAAGGTGAAAACCTTCCGGCGCCCTCTGAAACCTAAGCTTCGCGGCCTCGCATAACGATGTCAAATCCTGGCATTCGGTCCTCCCGCAAGGGGATCGCGGAGACGCCTTTATAGAGACGCGTCAACGCCGCGCCAAGCCAGCAGGTTGCCGAAAGCGCATCTGGTCCAACTGGTGAGGCGATTTGCAACAATCGCGGGTTGTGCACTTCCTCGCGGCAGCCATTTTCACAGAGCAAAAAACGGCGATCTATCCGCCGTCCCTGAACCGGTTGGTGATGGGATAACGGCGGTCGCGGCCGAAATTCTTTTTGGTGATCTTCACGCCCGGCGCTGCCTGCCGGCGCTTGTATTCGGCAATGTAGAGCAGGTGCTCGATGCGCGTCACCGTTGCCCGGTCGTGGCCGCGGGCGACGATCTCGTCGACACCCATCTCGTTCTCGACCAGACACTCCAATATGTCGTCCAGCACAGGATAGGGCGGCAGCGAATCCTGATCCGTCTGGTTCTCGCGCAGTTCCGCCGACGGCGCCTTGTCGATGATGTTGTTCGGGATCACCTCGCCGGAAGGGCCCAGCGCACCCGGCGGCACATGCGTATTGCGCCAGCGCGCCAGCGCATAGACCTGCATCTTGTAGAGGTCTTTTATCGGGTTGAAGCCGCCATTCATGTCGCCGTAGAGCGTGGCGTAGCCGACCGACATCTCGCTCTTGTTGCCGGTGGTGACCACCATCGAGCCGAACTTGTTGGAGATCGCCATCAAAATGGTGCCGCGCGCGCGGCTCTGCAGGTTTTCCTCGGTGATGCCTTGCTTGGTGCCCTCGAAAAGCTGCGTCAGCGTATGCAGGAATCCGTCGACCGGCTCGAAGATCGGCACGATGTCGTAACGGCAGCCGAGCGCGCGGGCGCAATCCTCGGCGTCTTTAAGCGAGTCCTTAGAAGTGTAGCGGTAGGGCATCATCACGGCGCGCAGCCGCTCCTCGCCGAGCGCATCGACGGCAAGTGCGGCGCAGATCGCCGAATCGATGCCGCCGGAAAGCCCGAGCACGACATTCCTGAAACCGTTCTTGTTGACGTAGTCGCGCAGGCCCAGCATGCAGGCGCGGTAATCGGCCTCCTCCTTTTCCGGGATTTTTGACATCGGTCCTTCGGAGCAGACCCAGCCATCAGGACCATTTCCAAGTTGCGCGCCCGCCGCGGCGTTATTTCTATTTTGCGCGCCTGCGGCGGCGCGGTTGCGCTTCCAGGTGGTGACGTTGACCGTTTCCTCGAACTGGCTCATCTGGAAGGCCAGCGTCTTGTCGGCGCCGATGGCAAACGACGCGCCGTCGAAGATCAGTTCGTCCTGGCCGCCAAGCTGATTGGCGTAGATGATCGGCAACCCGCATTCGATGACCTGGCGGATGACAATCTGGTGGCGAACATCGACCTTGCCGCGATAATAGGGCGAGCCGTTCGGCACCAGCAGGATTTCCGCGCCGCTTTCGGCCAGCGTCTCGCAGACGCCGACATCGCCCCAAATATCTTCGCAGATCGGAATTCCCAGGCGCACGCCGCGAAAATTGACCGGCCCCTGGATTTCAGGGCCGGCCTGGAAGACGCGCTTCTCGTCGAATTCGCCGTAGTTCGGCAGATCGAGCTTGTAGCGCTCGGCAAGGATCTTGCCGCCATCGGCAAAGATGATCGAATTGTGCGTGCCGCTCTTGCGCTTCAGCGGCGTGCCGATGATGACGCCCGGCCCGCCATCGGCAGTGTCGCCAGCGAAATCCTGCGCCGCCTGCTCGCAGGCCTTCAGGAACGCCGGCTTCAGCACCAGATCCTCGGGCGGATAACCGGCGAGGAAAAGCTCGGTGAACAGCACGAGGTCGGCGCCTTGTCGAGCGGCATCCGCCCTCGCCTCGCGCGCCTTGGCGAGGTTGCCGGCGACATCGCCAACCGTTGGATTGAGTTGGGCGACGGCGATGCGCAATATGTCGGAAGCGGTCTTGTCGATCATGCCTGCTGACTTAGCGCGACGGAATTGGCCGGGCAATGGCGTTTGCTTGGACCACCCCGGACCGAATGACCTATGTCATTCGTGTCCAGACCGAATGACCTAGGTCATTCGTAAGACCGATCGGACCGCCGGATACCGATCGCGTCCTATTCGCCCATATATTCGCGCAATGCCTGCGGCGAATGGTTTTCGCCGATCGACATCGCCAGGATGCGCGAAATATGCCGGCGCGGCAGCCCGGTGTCCGCCGCCCAGGCATTGATCTGGTTCTGGATCTTGTCGAGATCGCGCTTCGAGGTCGGGTGTTCGGCGATGTCCAGGCCGGCGTCGCGCAGTGCGGCCGCCATGTCGCCTGAGATGATGAAGGCGTCCCACTCCAGCCACCTCAAAAAATACTGGCCGGTATTGCCGCCGAGCCGGCTGCCATGCTTGCCGAGATAGGCCATCAGTCCAGCCTGGTCGTCTTCTGGCCAGTCGGCGAGGAACCTGCCAAAGCCGCCGTGCTCCTTCGACACACGCTCGACGAAAGCCGCGTTGTCGCGAACCGACTTGATCTTCTGCGGATTGCGCACGATGCGCTCGTCGGCCGTCAGTTCGTGCCAGAAATCGTCAGGCTGGAACAACAGCCGCTTCGGCTCGAAGCCGAGGAACGCTTGTTCGAAACCCGGCCATTTCTGCTCGATGACGCGCCAGACGAATCCGGCGGCGAAAACACGCTCGGCCATCGTCGACAGGATGCGATCATCGGAAATGTCAGCCACCGCGGCATTGTCGGGCATCGGCCCCAGCAGCGATGCCAGCACCGCTTCCCCGCCCTTGCGTTTGGCCGCGCGGGCGCGGATTTTCTGAAAATCCATCATTGTTTCCTCACCCTGTCGCGTCAATCTACCACTTCCCGCACGAACCGGCAGCCTCTAGGTCTATGCGGACGCTGACGACGGAGGCGACAATGAACAAGACGATCGAAGATCTGGCAAACCGCTGGCTGCGGCGAAGGCCGGATGGCCTAAGCCAGGTCGAGAGCCAGGTGCTGCAAAGCACGCTCGAACGCACCACGATCGCGAAGGACACCAACAAGGCCGTCGCTTTTCACCAGACGTTTGGCGACCGCCTCGCCGATACCATCGCCCGGATCGGCGGTTCGTGGTCCTTCATCCTGGTCTTCATCGCCTTCCTGATCCTGTGGACGTCAGGCAATGCCTGGCTTTTGTCGCGCGACGCCTTCGATCCCTATCCCTTCATTTTCCTCAACCTTATCCTGTCGATGGTCGCTGCGCTGCAGGCGCCGGTGATCATGATGGCGCAGAACCGCCAGGCCGAGCGCGACCGCATCGACGCCGCCCACGACTACGAGGTCAATCTCAAGGCCGAGATCGAGATCATGGCGCTGCATGAGAAGCTGGACGAACTGCGCCACAGCCAGATCGTTGGCATGCGCGACGAGATCGCGCAGCTGGCCGAACAGGTGAAGCGGATCGACGATATCTTGTCGAAGCAGCGGACGCCTTCATGACGGATGCCATCCATAATCTCATCGAGCAATACGGGCTGATTGCCGTCTTTCTGGGCTGTGTCGCCGAGGGCGAAAGTGCCGCCCTCCTCGGCGGGTTTTTCGCGCATCAGCATGTTTTCGTCCTGTGGCAGGCGTTCCTGGCGGCGGCCATCGGCGCCTTTGCCGGCGACAGCTGTTTCTTTATCCTCGGACGAAGCTTCGCCGACCATCCGTTCGTGGTCAAACTGAAGGGCCGGCCGGGTTTCAGCCACGCCTATCGTCTTGTCTCCACCCATCCCGACATTTTCGTGCTGACGAACCGCTTTATCTATGGCCTGCGCCTTGTCGGCGGCATCGCGGCCGGATTGTCCGGCATGGCCGTGACGCGCTTTGTCATTCTCAACGCCATTTCGTCGATGGTCTGGGCCGGATTGTTCACCACCGTCGGCTATGTGTTCGGGCTGGGCGCGGAGCGCATCGTCGGCCAGGCGCTGGTCCGTCACGAGCGATTGTTGATCGCCCTGGCGATTGGCCTGGCAGCAGCGATCCTCGCCTGGTTCATCGCTCATACCATTGCCAAGAAGGAGCGTAGCAAGGAGACGTGATGATCAGTCGATGCCGAGCGCCCGGTCGCCGCGATCAAGGATCAGCGGGATGATCAGGTCTTCCTCGTCGGCAAGGTGCCGGGTCAGCATGGCGATCAGCCGGCTGTTCTCGTCGGCATAGGCATCGGCGGTAAAGCGCTGCTTGTCCTCGCTCTCGCTTAGCGTGCGGATGAAAGCGTTTGCCGCTTCGGCATTGCGCTCCAGCCCTTCATGGATCGTATGATGATCGGCATCGAGAATCTCGAAGCCGCGCTTCAGCCGGGTCTCGGCCTTGGCGAAGACCGGAAAATAATGGATATCCTCGACATTATGGTGGCCGTCGAGGTGCCCAAGAAAATGGTTGAGCCGCGGCGCGAACCAGCCCGCGAACTCCGGCGCCGTCAGCCTGCCCTCGCGATAGTCGTCAGTGCCGTTGGTCAGCATGCCGCCGAGCTCGCGGAACATGTCGTGCCGCTGCAGCCACATAGTGGCGATGCCATGGATATTGGCGTGGCCCTGCCATACCTCGCGCGGGTATTTTTCAGCCAGCCAGCGCAAATCGTCCGGCAGGCCTGCGCGTTCGAGCAGCAGGGAATCGGCGGTCATGTCGGTCTCCTCAGACCATGATCCCGGAAAGTGGATACCGGTTTTCGGAACAGATCATGGGATCAGGTTGTGGTGACCGGCATGTAGGGGTTTGATGGCTAGATCGGTAGCCCCATGATTCGCTCGATGATGGCGATGCCCCAGACGCCGGCAACGATCACCACCGAAATCAGCACCGCCAGCGAACCGCAGTCCTTGGCGAGCTGGATATCGACGTTGAACTCCCGGCTGAACGCATCGCATGCGGCCTCGATGCCGGTGTTCAGCACTTCGACCATGATCAGCAGCAGCACCGCGCCGATCAGCAGCGCATAGCCGCGCCACGACACCGAAACAAACCAGCCGAGCGGCAGCGCCAGCACGAGCAGCATCAGCTCCTGCTGGAAGGCTTTTTCGCTGGAAGCCAATTTGCGAAATGCCCGCACTGAATTGTAGAAAGCATCGATCAGCCGCTGCATGCCAAACCTTTCCGAACCACCGGCAGGGGATAGCGCAATGGCCGGATCAAGGGAATAAGGCGATCGCTGCAAAAATCGTTTGCCGGCGAGCTTGTCACTCATCGGCGACCTTGATCGACGACGTCGACTTTTCGAACTGCGGCAGCCCATCGTCGATCAGGTAGTAGTCGCCCTTGTCGCCGACGAATATGTGGCATTGGCCCTGAAGTCCGGTGGGCTTGTCGAACAGTCCGGCGAGAACCGAGACATATTCATCATCCTGCGGCTTCCAGAACAGCAACGAGCCGCATGTCTTGCAGAAACCGCGCCTGGCAAACGACGATGCTTGGTACCAGGTGATGCTTTCCGCGCCCATAATCGTGATGTCTGCGTTGGCAACATTGGTTGCAGCGTAGAAATGCCCGCTCTGCTTCCGGCATTGCGAGCAGTGGCAGTAGATGACGCCGCGCAAGGCCCCTCGCGTCTTGAACCGCACAGCCCCGCACAGGCAAGAGCCGCTATGTGTGTTGTCCATCTCGGGCCTCCCGACGCAGCCGTGATCCTCGGCGTCCCTTGCCAGGATTCCAGTTTTGCAGCGGCCGTGCTCAAGCGAATGCGACATTCGACGGGCGTGTTCCGCACAGCACGGTTTGGACAAAGCGGCAGGCCGCGCCAACAGCCTCTCGACGGTCCGCCAATTGTTAAAGCAACACCTTTCCATATGAATTTTTGTGCGCTATATTTTCATCAGAAAGGAGACGCTGCCGACAATGCAACCCAATCTCGCCGCCAACACGGCCGAAAATGCAGTGCTGACCAAGGCGACGCTGCGCGCCGCCGACCTGCTGGACATTACCGCCAGGATGCTGGCCTCCATCATCGGGGTTTCGGAAGCCACGGTTTCGCGCATGCGCAGGCAGGAATTCCTGCTGGAGCGTGGAACCAAGCCGTTCGAGCTTGCCGTGCTGTTCGTCCGCCTGTTCCGCTCGCTCGACGCCATTGTCGGCGGCGACGAGACCGTCGCCCGGGCATGGCTGAAGAATGCCAACACGGCCTTCGATGGCACCCCGCTCGAAAAAATCGTGACGATATCAGGGCTTGTCGATGTCATCGCCTATCTGGACTCCCGACGCGCTCTCGTCTGAAGCCGCCAAACGAGGTGGCAAGCATGGGCTCGATGGCAAATACTGGCGCATCGTCGAGGCGCAGCACCGCGTCTCGACATTGAAAGTCGTTGACACGCTCGACGAGCAGGCCGTCCTCGAAGACCTGATCGAGGAAACCAAGCCGCAAATCCCCTTGGAATGCCGGCATCTGCATTATCTCCTGGCAACGCCCTTCCGCTACGGCTCGATCTATCCGCACGGTTCGCGCTTCCGCCGCGCCGGCAGGACCAAGGGCGTCTACTATGCGGCGGAAACCATTATGACCGCCGTCTCTGAGATGGCTTTTTACCGCCTGCTGTTCTTCGCCGAATCGCCGGCTACGCCGTGGCCACGCGACGCCGCCGAATACACCGCCTTCGCCGCAGCGATACGCAGCACAAAGGTGATCGACCTGACGCGGCCGCCGCTCGACCGCGACGCAGCGGCGTGGACGCACCCGACCGACTATGCGGCCTGCCAAAATATTGCCGATGTCGCGCGCGAAGCCGGGCTGGAGGCGATCCGCTATCGCTCCGTGCGCGACCCGAAAGGCGCTAACGTGGCGCTGCTGGCATGCAGCGGCTTTGCCAAGCCGAAACCGCTGGAACCCCACACCTGGCGCATCCGGCTGGGCGCCTTCGGCGTGCAGGCGATCTGCGAGTTCCCGCAAAACCGGATCGAGTTTTCCAGGACGGCGTTTGCCGCCGATCCCCGGCTCAACGGACTGCGCTGGGAGCGCGGCCGCTAGCCGGATCCTGACTAAAAACCGACGGGTGCGTAGCGCAGCAGCGTCACGCCCTGGGTTAGGCTTTCCTTACCAAGCGGCTTCAAGCTCAGCGACAGGCCGGACTTGAAATACGGCTTGCCGCCGCCAAGCACGACCGGGTGGATGTAGAGCCGGTACTCGTCGATCAGACCGGAGCGTGCGAGATGCAAGACCTAATCGATGACGACTGAAATCAGCCGTTGACGGCCTGCTTGTGCTGGACCGGGTGGCTTTTCTTGAGCAGGTCCGAGACCAGGAACGCCAGTTCGATCGCCTGGTCGGCGTTGAGGCGCGGGTCGCAATGGGTGTGGTAGCGGTCTTGCAATTCCTCGGCGGTGATGGCGCGGGCGCCACCGGTGCATTCGGTGACGTTCTTGCCGGTCATCTCGATATGGATGCCGCCCGGATGCGTGCCTTCGGCGCGATGCACCTCGAAGAAGCTCTGCACCTCCTTCAGGATGCGGTCGAACGGCCGTGTCTTGTAGCCGGCGGCCTCGATCGTGTTGCCATGCATCGGGTCCGACGACCACACCACGCTGCGACCTTCCTTCTGCACTGCGCGCACCAGCTTCGGCAGATGCTCGGCGACCTTGTCGGAGCCGAAGCGCGCGATCAGCGTCAGCCGGCCGGGCTCGTTTTCCGGATTGAGCAGGTCGATGAGCTGCAACAAGCCGTCCGGCGTCAGCGACGGGCCGCATTTCAGGCCCAGCGGGTTCTTGATGCCACGGCAGTATTCGACATGGGCATGGTCGGGCTGGCGGGTGCGATCGCCGATCCAGATCATGTGGCCGGAGGTTGCATACCAGTCGCCCGAGGTCGAATCGACGCGGGTCAGCGCCTCCTCGTAGCCGAGCAGCAGCGCCTCGTGGCTGGTGTAGAAGTCGGTCTCGCGCAGCGCGTAATTGGTCTCCGAGGTGATGCCGACAGCCTTCATGAAGTCCATCGTCTCGGTGATGCGGTTGGCGAGCGACTCGTATTTCTCGCCCTGCGGGCTGTCGGACACGAAGCCGAGCATCCATTGATGCACGTTCTCCAGGCTGGCGTAGCCGCCCTGCGCAAAAGCGCGCAACAGGTTGAGCGTCGCCGCCGACTGGCGGTAGGCCATCTCCTGGCGTGCGGGATCGGGAATGCGTGACTTGGCGTCGAACTCGATGCCGTTGATGATGTCGCCGCGATAGCTGGGCAGTGTCACGCCGCCCTTGGTCTCGGCGTCCGACGAGCGCGGCTTGGCGAACTGGCCGGCAACACGGCCGACCTTCACCACCGGCTGCGCGCCGGCGAAGGTCAGCACCACGGACATCTGCAGGAAGACGCGGAAGAAGTCGCGGATGTTGTCCGCGCCATGTTCGGCAAAACTCTCGGCGCAATCGCCGCCCTGCAGAAGGAATGCGTCACCGGCAGCGACGGTCGCAAGCTGCTTCTTCAGCTTGCGTGCCTCACCTGCAAAAACCAGCGGTGGAAAGGTGGCGAGTTGGGCTTCCGTGTTCTTCAGCGCGGCAAGATCCGGATAGGCAGGAACCTGCTGGATCGGCTTTGCTCTCCACGAATTCGGCGACCATTTCGTCATCGTTGCACCCAAAATTCTTTCCAGCGGGTGCTGTCGCCCGCCATTTCGCCCCAATATGGGGATCGCGGCTCCATACACGAAGCCGATTTCCTATTCTAGACCGGAATTTCGGTGGTGGCGAATGGCACAAGCTCGCCGCCTGTCTTTCCTTCTCCCCTTGTGGGAGAAGGTGGATTGGCGCGCAGCGCCAAGACGGATGAGGGGTGTTGGCCGGAGCGCGGTTTTGCCAAGCTGGAACACCCCTCATCCGACCGCTTCGCGGCCACCTTCTCCCACAAGGGGAGAAGGGGGAGCCGGCCGAGCCGCGCTAAGCCGCCTTCTCCACCAGCCTTGCCAGCTGCGTCATGACGACCGCTGAACCGGCCAGCCGCTTTTCAGGTGTCGGCCAGTCGCGGACGAAAACGACGCTGTGGTCCGGCCGGATCTTGGCCAGCGAACCCTGCTCGCCGATGAAGGTGACCAGCCCGACGGGGTTGGAGAACTCGCGCTTGCGGAAATGGATGACGACGCCCTTTGGTCCGGCATCGAGCTTTTCGACATTGGCCTTGCGGCACAGCGCCTTGATGAAGACGATCTTCAAGAGATGCTTCACTTCCTCCGGCAGCGGTCCGAACCGGTCGATCAGCTCGGCGCCGAAAGCGTCGATCTCCTCGGTGTTTTCGAGATCGCCGAGGCGGCGGTAGAGCGCCAGCCGCAGCTGCAGGTCCGGAACATAGTTTTCGGGGATCATCACCGCCGTGCCGACGGCGATCTGCGGCGACCAGCCGCCATCCTGCACCTCGCCGGAATCCTTGACCTCGGCGACGGCCTCTTCCAGCATCTGCTGGTAGAGCTCGAAGCCGACCTCCTTGATATGGCCGGACTGCTTCTCGCCGAGAAGATTGCCGGCACCTCGGATGTCGAGATCGTGGCTGGCGAGCTGGAAACCGGCGCCGAGCGTGTCGAGCGACTGCAGCACTTTCAGCCGGCGCTCGGCGGTATCGGTCAGCTTGCGGTTGGCCGGCAGCGTGAACAGCGCATAGGCGCGCACCTTCGAGCGGCCGACGCGGCCGCGCAGCTGGTAGAGCTGCGACAGGCCGAACATGTCGGCGCGATGCACGATCAGCGTGTTGGCGGTCGGGATATCGAGGCCGGATTCGACGATGGTGGTCGACAACAGCACGTCGTACTGGCCGTCGTAGAAGGCGTTCATGATGTCGTCGAGCTCGCCGGGCGGCATCTGGCCGTGAGCGACAGCCACCTTTAGTTCGGGCACGGATTCACGAAGGAAATCATGAATTTCCGCCAGATCGCTGATGCGTGGCACGACATAGAAGGAATGACCGCCGCGGTAGCGTTCCCGCAGCAGGGTCTCGCGAATGACCAGCGGGTCGAAAGGCGAGATGAAGGTGCGCACCGCCAGGCGGTCGACCGGCGGCGTGGCGATCAGCGACAGTTCGCGCACCCCGGTCAATGCCAGTTGCAGCGTGCGCGGGATCGGCGTTGCCGACAGCGTCAGCACATGCACGTCGCTCTTCAGGTCCTTCAGCCGTTCCTTGTGCTTGACGCCAAAATGCTGTTCCTCGTCGATGATCAACAGGCCGAGATTCTTGAACGAGATCGACGAGCCGAGCAGCGCGTGAGTGCCGATGACGATGTCGACGGTGCCGTCGGCGATGCCTTTCTTGGCCTCCGCCAGTTCCTTGGCGCCGACCAGCCGCGAGGCCTGGGCGACGCGGATCGGCACGCCGGAGAAGCGCTGCGAGAAGGTCTTGAAATGCTGGCGCGACAGCAGCGTCGTCGGCACCACCACCGCGACCTGAAAGCCTTCCATCGCCGCAATGAAGGCGGCACGAAGTGCCACCTCGGTCTTGCCGAAGCCGACATCGCCGCAGATCAGCCGATCCATCGGCTTGCCGGCGCCCAGGTCGCCCATGACCGAATCGATCGCCGTCTGCTGGTCGTCGGTCTCCTCATAGGGAAACCGCGCGGCGAATTCGTCATAGAGACCGTCTGCCGGCACCAGCGAAGGGGCAGCGCGCATCTGCCGCTCGGCGGCGATGCGGATCAACTGTCCGGCCATGTCGAGCAGGCGTTTCTTCAGCCGCGCTTTTCTGGACTGCCAGGCGCCGCCGCCAAGCTTGTCCAATGTCGCCTCAATCGAATCCGAGCCATAGCGCGACAAAAGCTCGATGTTCTCCACCGGCAGGAACAGCCGGTCGTCGCCGGCGTAATGGATTTCGAGGCAATCATGCGGCGCGCCGACCGCCTCGATGGTGCGCAGCCCGATGAAGCGGCCAATACCGTGGTCGCTATGGACGACGATGTCGCCGGAGGACAAAGCCGAGGCCTCGGCGATGAAATCGGAAGGGCGCTTCTTGCGCTTCGAGCGACGGATGAGCCGGTCGCCCAGAATGTCCTGCTCGGCGACGACGACCAGTTTCTCGGTCTCGAAGCCGGATTCGAGCGGCAGCACGGCAAGTCCCGCCTGTCCCGGTTCGAGCTTTTCCGCCTCGGCCAGCGTAGCCACCGGCTCGAGGCTGCCGAGATGATGCTCGGCCAGGATCTGGCCGAGCCGGTCGAGCGAACCTTCGGTCCAGCCGGCGACGACGACGCGGCGGCGGGCGGCGCGCTCGTCGCCAATGTGTTTTACAACGACGTCGAAGACGTTGACGTTGGGGTCGGCGCGTTCCTCGACGAAGCTGCGGCCGTGCCGCGACCCGGCATGGTAGATTTTCCTGGCGCCGGCGTCGGGCGCGTCGAACGGCGTGAAGTCGATCGCCTCGCGCGGGCCAAGCGAGGCGATGAGGTTTTCCGGCGACAGATAAAGCAGGTCGGGCGGCACCGGCTTGTAGGGGACGGCGTCCTTCAGCGCGCCGTCGGCCTGCTTCCTGCGCGCCTCGTAATGGTCGAGGATCAGCGCATGGCGCTCGGCCAGTGCCTCATGTGCCAGATGGTCGAACACGACAGCCGTGTCCGGCAGATAGTCGAACACCGTCTCCAGCCGCTCGTAGAAGAACGGCAGCCAGTGCTCCATGCCGGCAAAACGCCGTCCCTCGCTGACCGCCGCATAGAGCCCATCGTCACGCGAGGGCGCGCCAAAAGCGTCGATGTAGGAGCGGCGGAAGCGGCTGATGGTCTCCGGCGTCAGCGCCACTTCGCTCATCGCCTGCAGCGCCATCGACTTGCGCTGGCCGGTGGTGCGCTGCGTGGCGGCGTCGAAGACGCGGATCGATTCCAGCGTATCGCCGAAGAAATCGAGCCGCAGCGCTTCCGTCCAGCCAGGCGCCAACAGGTCCAGAATGCCGCCGCGCACGGCGAACTCGCCGACGCCGCGCACGGTCGGCACCCGCTCGAAGCCTGATATCTCCAACCGCGACGCCAGTGCGTTCATGTCGATCTGGTTGCCGGGTTTGGCGTGAAATGTCTGCGCCTCGACAAGGCTTGCCGGCGGAATGCGCTGCAGCAGCGCGTTGGCAGTGGTCAGGATGACGGCGCGGTGCGGATTTTTTGCCAACGCGATCATCGCGGTGAGCGCGTCCAGTCGCCGCGCGGCTGCATCCGGGCCGGGCGAAACGCGGTCATAGGGCAGACAATCCCAGGCCGGCAGTTCGAGCACCGGCAGGCCAGGCGCGGCGAAGGAAAGCGCCTCGACGATCGAAGGCAGGCGCTGGCCGTCGCGTGCCACGAACAGCACCGGCTTGTCGGGCGCGATCTCGTGCGCGGCCTGCACCAGCGCGAAGGCTTCGTAACCGTCGGCGACGCCGTCGACGATGAACTGGCCGGCGCGGCCTTTCGGCAGGCCGATTGTGGGGATCAGGCTCATGAAATCACGTATTTCAGAATGTCATCGCCTGGCGCGACGCCAGGATTTTTTGCAGGACGGCACAGTCGATGTCAGCCGGAATCGGCCGCTCGCCGGTGATCACGGGCAGGAATTCGGTATCGGCAATTTCGAGGAGCCTCTCATATTGGTCGAGTTCGTCGCCGGTCAAGGCGCCGATCTCGGCGTCGGCGAAACTGCCGAGAATAAGGTCCATTTCGCGCATGCCGCGATGCCAGGATCGAAACAGAAGCTTGCGGCGGCGGGCGTCGAGCCCCTCGCTTGATCGTCTCGTTCCGGTCATTGTCCAGCATCCTTGCCTGAAGCGGCGCATATAGCGTGGATAGAGCGCGGTGTCAGCCTTGCAACGGTCCGGTGGGTGTCTAACATCCCGGTGTGACATACACTCCTGACACCGTCGGCGCTAAGACCCCCCTCTGTCCTGCCGGACATCTCCCCCTCAAGGGGGGAGATTTGCCGTCGCGACTGATTTCGCCAATCTCCACCGCTGCAGGATGGGCGATGAGGCCAAAGCTGCCGATCTCCCCCCTTGAGGGGGAGATCGCCGGCAGGCCAGAGGGGGGTGAGCGCCGACACCCATGAGACCTTCCCTCCTCGATCCGCTGTTTGTCCCGATCACCTCGCTTGCCGGCGTCGGGCCGAAGGTCGGCGCACTGATCGAGAAAATCGTGCCGGCCGATCTCGGCGACCGCCGCCCCGCACGTGCCGGCGATCTTCTGTTCGTGCTGCCGCATTCGGTGATCGACCGCCGCAACCGGCCGGGCATCGCCGGTTCGGCCGAAGGCGCGATCGTCACCCTGGAAGTGCGCATCGATCGCCACCAGCCGCCGCCGCGCGGCAACAGATCGGTGCCGTACCGGGTTTACGCCCATGACGACACCGGCGAGATCGCGCTGACCTTCTTCCATGCGCACGCTGCCTATCTCGAAAAAGCAATGCCCGAGGGCGAGCATGTCGTGGTCTCCGGCCGCATGGAATGGTTCAACGGCCGCCCGACCATGGTTCATCCCGACCACATCGCGCTGGCCAGCGAAGCGGAAAACCTGCCGCTGGTCGAGCCGGTCTATCCGCTCACCGCCGGGCTCTCGGGAAAAGTGCTGCGCCGGGCAATCGGCCAGGCGCTCGCTCGCTTGCCGGTGCTGCCGGAATGGCAGGAGGATGAGTTTCTGCGCCGCCGCAGCTTTCCCGCCTTCGGCGATGCGCTCGCCCGCATCCACAATCCCGCCGACCCGGTCGACGTGTCGGTCGACGGCGCGGCCTGGCGGCGTCTCGCCTATGACGAGTTTCTGGCAGGCCAGGTGTCGCTGGCGCTGGTGCGCGCAAAAGTCCGCCGCCTGTCCGGCCGGCCGCTGGTCGGGGACGGCCGCTTCGTCGAAAAGCTGCGCGCCGCGCTTCCCTATTCGCTGACCAATTCGCAGGAAATGGCGCTTGCCGAAATCAATGCCGATCTCGGTGACCCCGAACGCATGCTGCGCCTGCTGCAGGGCGATGTCGGGTCAGGCAAGACGGTTGTCGGGCTGCTCGCCATGGCGCGCGCTGTCGAGGCCGGCGGCCAGGCGGCATTGATGGCGCCGACCGAAATCCTGGCACGCCAGCATCTTGCGACGATTGCGCCGTTGGCCGAACAAGCCGGCCTGCGCATCGCCATCCTCACCGGGCGCGAAAAGGGCCGCGAGCGCACCGAGACGCTGACCAGTCTGGCCAGTGGCGAGATCGACATCGTCGTCGGCACCCACGCGCTGTTCCAGCAAACGGTGACGTTCCACGACCTGGTCCTTGCCGTCATCGACGAGCAGCACCGGTTTGGCGTCCACCAGCGGCTCGCCATCACCGCCAAGGGCGACGCGCCCGACATGCTGGTAATGACGGCGACGCCGATCCCGCGCACGCTGGTGCTGACCGCCTTCGGCGACATGGATGTGTCGAAGCTGACGGAAAAGCCGGCCGGTCGCCAGCCGATCCGCACCGTCACCGTGTCGCTCGAGCGGCTCGACGAACTTGTCGGCCGCATGCGCGACGCCGTCGCCGACGGCCAGAAGATCTATTGGATCTGTCCTCTGGTCGAAGAATCCGAAGAGATCAAGCTGATGTCGGCGGAGGACCGTTTTGCCTCCTTGAAGCCGCTGTTCGGCGACCGGATCGGCCTGGTGCACGGCCGCATGAAGGGCGCCGAAAAAGACGAGGCGATGCGCGCCTTCAAGGCCGGCGAGACACGCATCCTGATCGCCACCACGGTCATCGAGGTCGGCGTCGATGTGCCGGATGCGACGATCATGGTCATCGAGCATGCCGAGCGCTTCGGCCTCGCCCAGCTGCACCAGTTGCGCGGCCGGGTCGGTCGCGGCGAAAAACCGTCGTCCTGCTTGCTGCTCTACAAGGACCCGCTCGGCGAGACGGCAACGCGCCGGCTGTCAGTGATGCGCGAGACCGAGGACGGGTTTCGCATCGCCGAGGAAGATCTGAAACTGCGTGGCGAAGGCGAGTTGCTCGGCACCCGCCAGTCCGGCACACCTGGCTTCCAGGTGGCGCGCATCGAGGCGCATGCCGACCTGCTCGAAGCCGCCCGCGACGACGCGCGGCTGATCCTGTCGCGCGATCCGGAACTGCAATCCGAACGCGGCGCCGCCCTTCGCATGCTGCTTTATTTGTTCGGCCGCGACGAGGCGGTGCGGCTCTTGCGCGCCGGCTGAGGCCCGGCGTCGACCGGCGGATTGCCGACCTGAACGCCGATCGGCTTGCCGTTCAACGTCACCATGTTCGTCTTGACCGCCGGCGCCACCAGCCCTGCCGAAACGATCAGCTTGGCGCCGTCCTCGATCGTCATGTCGAGCAGCACGATATCGGATTTCGGCACATACATCAGGAAGCCGGTGGTCGGGTTGGGCGTGCACGGCATGAACACCGCGATCAGCGGATCACCCTCCTGGTCGAGCTTCTGGTTGATCTCGGTTTCCTTCTCGCTGGCAACGAAGACCAGCGACCAGACGCCCTTGCGCGGGTATTCGACCAGCCCGACCTGGCGAAACATGTCGCCCTTGTTCGACAGCACGGTCTCGAAGATCTGCTTCAGCGACCCATAGATGCCGCGCACCAGCGGCATGCGGCCGAGCAGCCGCTCACCGAACAAGACGATAGCCCGGCCAACGATATTGGCGGTCAGGAACCCGATCAGGGTGATCAGGATCAAGGCGACGATCAGCCCGAATCCCGGAACCGGCGCCGGCAGATAGCTATCGGGGTTGTAACGCGCCGGAATATAGGGTTTCACCCAGGAATCGACCCAGCCGATGAACGACCAGGCGATGTAGGCGGTGATCGCCAGCGGCGCGCAGACGACAAAGCCTGTCAGAAAGTAATTCCGCAGCCGGGTCATGCCTGAGGTCTTGGAAGCATCGGACATGGTTCACCGCAGCGCTGATTGCGGCGCGACATTAATGAACCGCATCCGGCTTTGGAACTGCGAATTTTTTAAATGATCAACTATGCCGCGACTTCCAGCGGCTCGATCTTCTCGAGCTCAGGCGCGAGTTTCCGTGCCTCGGTTTCGAGCTCATAGGCCTGCTGAAAATTCATCCAGAATTCCGGCGTGGTGTTGAAGAACCTGGCGAGGCGAAGCGCGGTATCGGGAGTCAAGCCGATCTCTTGCTTGGCAATGCGTTCGATACGAGTGCGCGGAAGATTAAGCTTCTTCGCCAGCGCGCCAGCGCTCATGCCAAGCGGGAGGAGATATTCCTCGCGCAGGAATCCTCCGGGGTGAATTGGACGTGCGAACTTGAGCATGGTTCAGGGACCTCGAAGGATTAGGGCAAGTGCCCACTCAATGGTAGTCGACGATCTCCACATCCTCGGCGCCAGCATCAGTGAAATATGTATCAATAACTGATACTAACCGTCACCGGACCTATCGGCAGCTGGTCGAAACTTGCCAGCCCTTACTCCACCGTCACCGATTTCGCCAGGTTGCGCGGCTGGTCGACGTCGGTGCCCATGAACACCGCGGTGAAATAGGCCAGCATCTGGATTGGCAGCGCGTAGATGATCGGCGAGATGATTTCCGGCACGTCCGGCAGCACGATCGTCTCCATCGTCTTCACCGTGGCGTGCGCGGCACCCTTGCTGTCGGTGATCAGGATGATCTTGCCGCCGCGCGCCGCCACTTCCTGCATGTTCGACACGGTTTTTTCAAAAATCCGGTCATGCGGGGCAATGACGATCACCGGCATGTTCTCGTCGATCAGCGCGATCGGCCCGTGCTTCAGCTCGCCGGCAGCATAGCCCTCGGCATGGATATAGGAGATTTCCTTGAGCTTCAGCGCGCCTTCCATGGCCAGCGGGAAATTGGTATCGCGGCCAAGATAAAGCACGTTCTTGTAGTGCGAGAGGTCGCGCGCGACCTTTTCGATCTGGCCGTCGAGTTTCAGGACCTGGTTGGCATAGCGCGGCGCTTCCGACAGTTGGCGGACCAGCGTCGTTTCCTGTTCCTGCGAAATCGTACCGCGCGCCACGCCGGCCCGCACGGCAAGCGAGGCCAGCACCGACAATTGACAGGTGAAGGCCTTGGTCGAGGCGACGCCGATCTCCGGCCCGGCCAGCGTCGGCAGGATAACGTCGGATTCACGCGCCATCGTCGATTCGCGGACATTGACGACCGCGCCGATCTTCATGCCCGCTTTGCGGCAATAGCGCAGCGAGGCCAGCGTGTCGGCGGTCTCGCCCGATTGCGAGATGAAGAAGGCGGCGTCTGTCTTCGACAGCGGCATTTCACGGTAACGGAATTCCGAAGCGACATCGATGTCGACCGGCAGCCGCGCATAGCGCTCGAACCAGTATTTGCTGATCAGGCCGGCCAGATAGGCAGTGCCGCAGGCCGAAATCGCCAGCCGGTCGATTTTGGCGAAATCGAACGGCAGGTCGATCGGCTTCGAGACGCCGCCAACGAAATCCACATAATGCGCCAGCGTGTGCGAGATCACCTCGGGCTGTTCATGGATTTCCTTCTCCATGAAATGGCGCCGGTTGCCCTTGTCGACCATGAAGCTGGTGCTAAGCGACTGCTGGCGCTTGCGGTCGACCTTGTTGCCGTCCATGTCGAAGATGGCAACCTCGTTACGGCGCACCACCGCCCAGTCGCCATCCTCCAGATAGGTGATCGAATTGGTGAAGGGGGCAAGCGCGATAGCGTCGGAGCCCAAAAACATCTCGCCATCGCCATGGCCGACGGCCAGCGGTGGACCGTTGCGCGCGCCAACGATGAGATCCTCGTCTCCCCTGAACATGATGGCCAGCGCAAAGGCGCCTTCCAGCCGCTTCAGCGCCTGGTGCGCGGCCTCGACCGGCTGCAGGCCCCTGGCCAGTTCGCGCCCCACCAGATGTGCGACGACCTCGGTATCGGTCTGCGATGAAAATGTGTAGCCGTCGCGCATCAGCTCGTCGCGCAATTCGGCGAAATTCTCGATGATGCCGTTGTGGACGATGGCGACGCCGTCGGAAAAATGCGGATGCGCATTGGTCTCGTTGGGCACGCCGTGCGTCGCCCAGCGCGTATGGCCGATGCCGATCATGCCGTCAAGCGGTTCGTCCTTCAGCCGGCGCTCGAGATTGATCAGCTTGCCCTCGGCGCGGCGACGCGCAAGCTGGCCGTGCTCGACGGTGGCGACGCCGGCCGAATCATAACCGCGATATTCGAGCCTTTTCAGCGCATCGACGATCAGTGGCGCGACCGGCGAGTGACTGACAATTCCGACGATACCGCACATAGACGTTGCCCCTGATTCCGGCATGAAAAACCCGGCGCCATTTAGGGTTGGCCGGGCTGCCGCGAAAATCACATTGCGCTTCGTTCCGTATCAGCCGGAACGGTTCTGCACAAATGCACCATGACAGGGCGCACTTGCAATCCGGTTACAGCAGCCAGGCTAGCCTTTTTTCCGGGCCGCCGCAGCCGCAGCAAAACGCTCGCGCAATTCCTTGCCCTTGCCGGGCAGCGTCCTCTGGCGGGCGCGGCCGAAGGCGAGCGCATCGTCGGGCACGCTTTCGGTGATCACGCTGCCCGAAGCGACGTAGCCGCCCTTGCCGATTGTGACAGGCGCCACCAGCGACGAATTCGAGCCGACGAAGGCGCCTTCGCCGATGTCGGTGAAGAATTTCGAGTAGCCGTCATAATTGCAGGTGATAGTTCCAGCGCCGATATTGGCGCCGGCGCCGACGCGGGCATCGCCGATATAGGTCAGGTGATTGACCTTGGCGCCCTCCTCGACCGTCGCCTGCTTGACCTCGCAGAAATTGCCGACCTTGGCTTTTTGCTTGAGATCGGAACCCGGCCGCAGCCGTGCAAACGGACCGACATCGCAATCGGAAGCGATCGTGGCGCCTTCAATATGGCTGAAGGCATGGATCCTGGCGCCGGTGGCGATTGTCACGCCCGGCCCGAACCAGACATTGGGCTCGACGATCGTATCGGCGCCGATCTCGGTATCGTATGAAAAGAATACGGTTTCGGGTGCGATCAGGGAAACCCCGGAGAGCATGGCCTCGCGCCGCCGGCGCGCCTGCCAGATGCCTTCGGCCGCAGCCAGTTCGGGGCGGTTGTTGATGCCGAGCACATTCTCAAAGCCGGCTTCTGCGGCGATGACATTAAGGCCTTGCCCGCCCGCGATCTCGACGATGTCGGTGAGGTAATATTCGCCCTTGGCGTTGTCGTTGCCGACCTGGTCGAGCAGCTGCAGCGCGTGCTTGCCTGCAACCGCCAACAGCCCGCCATTGCAGAAGGTGATTTTCTTCTCCTCGTCGGTGCAGTCCTTTTCCTCGCGGATGGCGATGAGCTTGCCGCCTTTTTCGATCAGTCGGCCATAGCCGGACGGATTTGACGTGCGGAAGCCGACCACAACGACGGCAGCGCCTCCGGCCAGTTTCAGACGCGCAGCACTCAGCACCTCCGGGTCGATCAGCGGCGTGTCGCCGAACATCACGAGGATGTCGTCGTAACCCTTTGAGATCGCGTCGCGAGCCGCCAGAACGGCATGCGCCGTGCCGAGCCGCTTGCCCTGGACGAAGGTCTCCGCCTTCGGCGCGAACTTTTGCGTGGCCTTGCGCATCTCGTCGGCGCCATGGCCGATCACCAGCGCCAGATCGCCGCTGCCTGCGGCTTCAGCAGCCCTCACGACATGGGCGACCATCGGCAGGCCGGCGATCGGGTGCAGCACTTTTGGCACAGCGCTTTTCATGCGCGTGCCCTCGCCGGCGGCGAGGATGACGGACAGGCAGGTTCTCTGGCTCATGGAATGCGACCATATGAAAAGGGTTGGGAATCAAGGCATGGATTGGCGCCATGCTGCACCAATGCGGTTAAATTCCGGTGAGACTTGCGGCAGTCCAATTTTCGAACTCGGCGCTGCCCCTCATCCCGCCTGCCGGCACCTTCTCCCCGTATAGTGACGGGGAGAAGAGGGCTGGCCGCAACCTTGGCGCTGTTTCTGCAGCGTTGGAGATTGGCGAAATCCTCTGCGAAGGCGTCCCTTCTCCCCGTCACTATACGGGGAGAAGTGCCCGGCAGGGCGATGAGGGGCAGCGCGGACCTGAAGCGATTGCGGGCCGGCAACACCAATTTGCGACAGCATTGATCCAATTTCACCCCAACTGCCCCAGCACCGGGAAATTCTCCAGCAGCCAGTAGGATGCAGCCTGCACGCCGCCGGTCAGAAAAAACACGCCGGCGACGACCAGCAGCGCGCCCATTGCCTTTTCGACGCGGCCGAGATGGACGCGGAATTTTGTGAGAAAGCGCATGAAGGCGCCGGAAAACAGCGCCGCGACCAGGAACGGTATGCCGAGGCCGAGCGAATAGGCGGCAAGCAGAGCCGCGCCCTCGCCCACCGTCTCGCGGCCGCCAGCCAGCGTCAGGATCGGACCCAGCACCGGTCCGATGCAGGGTGTCCAGCCGAAGGCGAAGGCCAGTCCCATGACATAAGCGGCAACGATACTGGCCGGCTTGCCCTGTGACTGGAAGCGCGCCTCACGCGACAGCAGCGGGATGCGCAATATGCCGAGAAAATTCAGCCCCATCAGGATGATGAGCACGCCAGCCGCCATCGCCAGCGGCTCCTGCCAGACGCGCAGCAGCCGGCCGATGGTCGAGGCGCCGGCGCCCAGCGCCACGAAGACGGTCGAGAAGCCGAGAACGAAGGCGATCGAGGCAAAAAGCAGCGCGCCGCGTGCGTCGGCCCTGGCGGTGACGCCGGCATTGCCGCGGAAATCATCGACCGACACGCCGGCCATATAGCAGAGATAGGGCGGCACCAGCGGCAGCACGCAAGGCGACAGGAACGAGATCGCCCCCGCCCCGACCGCGCTGACATAGCCGATATCCAACGCCATTCCCGAACTCCTGATGGTTTGCGCTGCCATATAGCCGCGACCGCGCCGATCCGCCAATCACCATCGCGTTGGCAAGTCGCACGGCCGCATGCCACGCCTGTCAACGTCGCATCATGCCTGCCGTCTCTTCAAACCAGGGCTGGCGCGTGATCGATGTTTCTCTTATATCGGCGGAAGTATTTGTCCCGTTCTCCCGGATTCATTGCCGGTTTGTCCAACGATCAGGGCAGCCGCTCTCCCTATCCAGGATTGCGGATATCACATGACGCACCCCTCAATGCAGGACTGCATTTTGGGCGCTTGCCCTTGACCGGATGCAAAAGCACGGCCATGTGAGCGACACTTATACGAGATTTCGTCGCGCGCAGCGGAATTCTTCTGCCGCACCACAGCTGATATGAGACCTCATGGACGTCGTCGTCGTCGAATCGCCGGCCAAAGCGAAGACAATCAACAAGTACCTCGGAAAGAACTACAAGGTCCTGGCCTCGTTCGGCCACGTCCGCGATCTGCCGGCCAAGGATGGCTCGGTGCGTCCGGACGAGGATTTTGCCATGTCCTGGGCTGTCGACACCGCCTCGAGCAAACGTCTTGCCGACATCGCCAAGGCGGTCAAGGACGCCGACGGCCTGATCCTCGCCACCGATCCGGACCGTGAGGGCGAAGCCATTTCCTGGCACGTTCTGGAAGTGCTGAAGCAGAAGCGCGCGCTGAAGGACAAGCCGGTCAGCCGCGTCGTCTTCAACGCCATCACGAAATCGTCGGTGCTGGAAGCGATGGCCAATCCGCGCCAGATCGATGCGCCGCTGGTCGACGCCTATCTCGCCCGCCGCGCGCTCGACTATCTCGTCGGCTTCACGCTGTCGCCCGTGCTGTGGCGCAAGCTGCCGGGCGCCCGCTCTGCCGGCCGCGTCCAGTCGGTGGCACTGCGCCTCGTCTGCGACCGCGAATTGGAAATCGAGCGCTTCATCCGCGAGGAATACTGGCAGATCGCCGCCATTCTCGGCACGCCGCGCAAGGATAATTTCGAGGCGCGGCTGACTGCCTTCGATCGCAAGAAGCTGCAAAAGCTCGACATTTCGAACAAGGCGCAGGCCGACGACATCAAGGCGATGCTGGATGGCGCGACCTTCAAGGCGCTGTCGGTCGAAGCCAAGCCGACCAGGCGCAATCCAGGCCCGCCCTTCACCACCTCGACGCTGCAGCAGGCCGCCTCCTCGCGCCTCGGTTTTTCGGCAAGCCGCACCATGCAGGTGGCGCAGCGGCTCTATGAAGGCATGGACATCGGCGGCGAAACCACCGGCCTGATCACCTATATGCGAACCGACGGCGTGCAGATGGCGCCCGAGGCGATATCAGCCGCGCGCGATGCGATCGCAAAAGAGTTCGGCCCAAAATACCTGCCCGAAAAGCCGCGCAACTACACGACCAAGGCCAAGAACGCCCAGGAAGCGCACGAAGCGATCCGCCCGACCGACTTCATGCGCACGCCGGCTTCGGTCAGGCAATATCTCGATGCCGATCAGGCGCGGCTTTACGAGATTGTCTGGAAACGCGCCATCGCCAGCCAGATGCAGCCAGCCGAGATCGAGCGCACCACGGTCGAGATCGAGGCGGTCAACGGCGCCCGCAGCGCGGAGCTTCGCGCCGTCGGTTCGGTCGTTCGATTCGATGGCTTCATTGCCGCCTACACCGACCAGAAGGACGAGGATGCGGAAGACGAGGAAGATCGCCGTCTGCCCGAGATCCGTGCCGGCGAACAACTCGAGCGCGAGGCGATCAACGCCACCCAGCACACCACCGAACCGCCGCCGCGCTATTCGGAAGCCTCGCTGATCAAGAAGCTGGAAGAGCTCGGCATCGGCCGGCCGTCGACCTACACGGCGATCCTGAAGACGCTGGAGGACCGCGACTACGTCAGCATGGACAAGCGCAAGCTGTTGCCGCAGGCCAAGGGCAGGTTGTTGTCGGCCTTCCTCGAAAGCTTCTTCGAGCGCTATGTCGAATATGATTTTACCGCCTCGCTCGAGGAAAAACTCGACGAGATTTCCGACGGCAAGCTCGCCTGGAAGGATGTGCTGCGCGATTTCTGGAAGGATTTTTCAGGCGCCGTCGCCGACATCAAGGAATTGCGCGTCACCGACGTGCTCGACGCCCTCAACGAGGAACTGGCGCCGCTGGTGTTTCCGGCGCGAGAAGACGGTTCGAACCCGCGGATCTGCCCGAAATGCGGTACCGGCAACCTGTCGCTGAAGCTCGGCAAATTCGGCGCCTTTGTCGGCTGCTCGAACTATCCCGAATGCTCCTTCACCCGCCAGCTCGGCGACGCCGCCAACCCCAATGCCGAAAACGGCAACGGCGAGGATGGCACCAAGGTGCTGGGCAAGGACCCCTACACGGCGGAGGAAATCACGCTGCGCAGTGGTCGTTTCGGGCCCTATGTCCAGCGCGGCGACGGCAAGGAAGCCAAGCGCTCCAGCCTGCCCAAGGGCTGGAGCGCCGATTCGATCGACCACGAAAAAGCCCTCGCCCTGCTGTCGCTGCCGCGCGACGTCGGCAAGCATCCGGAATCCGGCAAGATGATCTCGGCCGGGCTGGGGCGCTACGGCCCGTTCGTGCTGCATGACGGCACCTACGCCAATCTCGACAATATCGAGGACGTGTTCTCGATCGGTCTCAACCGCGCCGTGTCGGTGATCGCCGAGAAGCAATTGAAGGGCCCCGGCGGTCGCAATGGCGGCACGCCCGCCGCCTTGAAGGAACTTGGCGAGCATCCGGCGGGCGGCGGCAAGATCGTCGTGCGTGATGGCAAATACGGGCCCTATGTCAATTTCGGCAAGGTCAATGCGACGCTGCCGAAGGGCAAGGACCCGCAGTCGGTGACGATCGAGGACGCGGTGGCGCTGATTGCCGAGAAGGAAGCCAAGGGCGGCAATGGCGGCAGAAAGCCCTTCCGCAAAGCGGCCGCACCTGCCAAAAAGCCTGCGGCCAAAAAACCGGCCGCCAAGAAAGTGGCCAACAAAAAGGGATAGTGCATCGTGGCGCGCAGGGAATCCGGAAGAAGTCATGGCGATCTGCGCACCGCCGACACCCGGGCCAAGGTCAAGGATGATTACCGGCCGTCCCGCGACGAGATCCTGCGCTACATCGCCGAAAATCCGGATCGCTCAGGCAAACGCGACATCGCCAAGGCGTTTGCGCTGCGCGGCGAAGACCGTATCTGGCTGAAGGATGTTTTGCGCGACTTGCAGGATGAGGGCCTGCTGACCAAGGAGCGCAAGCGGCTCGCCCGCGTCGGCGCCCTCGCCCATGTCGCCGTGCTCGACATCTTTGGCCGCGACGCCGACGGCGTGCTTTTGGCGCACCCAACCGAAGCCGTGGGCAACGGCGAGCCTCCCGTCATAGCGATACGCGTGTCGCGCGGCGGCGGCGGCCCGACACCGGGCATTGGCGACCGCGTGCTGGCCAAGACCTTTCCAACCGATGACCCGACCGGCCCTGCCTATACCGGGCGGGTGATGAAGATCTTCGAGAAGCGCACCGATGCAGTTCTCGGCGTTTTTCGCGTGCTGCAGGACGGTACCTTCCGCATCGAGCCTGTCGAAAGACGCCAGCCGGAGCTGGTCGTCGACAAGGAATTCCAGAACGGCGCCAAGAACGGCGATCTTGTCGAGGTCGAGCCGGCGCGGGCCTCCCGCTACGGGCTGCCCAGGGCCAAGGTGCTGGCGGTGCTGGGTTCGCTAACCAGCGAAAAGGCGGTCTCGATGATCGCCATCCACGCGCACGACATTCCGCATATTTTCCCGGCAGACGTCATCGCCGAGGCGGAGGCGGTCAAACCGGCGACGCTGGCCGGCCGCGAAGACTGGCGCGAGCTGCCGCTGGTCACCATCGATCCGGCCGACGCCAAGGACCATGACGACGCCGTGTTCGCGACGGCAGATCCGGACGAGAAGAACCCCGGCGGCGTGGTCGTTACCGTGGCGATTGCCGATGTCGCCGCTTATGTGCGCTATGGCACCGCGCTCGACCGCGAGGCGCTGAAGCGCGGCAACTCGGTCTATTTCCCGGATCGCGTTGTGCCGATGCTGCCGGAGCGTATCTCCAACGACCTTTGTTCGCTGCGCGAAGGCCAGGACCGCCCGGCGCTGGCGGTCCGCATGACCTTCTCGGCCGATGGCCGCAAGCTCAGGCATTCGTTCCATCGCATCATGATGAAATCGGCGGCAAAACTCGCCTATCGCCAGGCGCAGGCCGCGATCGACGGCGCGCCGGACGACAAGACCGACCCGATCCTCGACACGGTGATGAAGCCGCTGTGGGACGCCTATGCCGTGGTGAAGCGCGGTCGTGAGACGCGCCAGCCGCTCGAGCTCGAACTGCCGGAGCGGAAGATCCTGCTCAAGGAGGACGGCACCGTTGACCGCGTCGTCGTGCCGGAGCGGCTTGACGCGCACAAGCTGATCGAAGAATTCATGATCCAGGCCAATGTCGCGGCGGCCGAGACGCTGGAGGCGAAACGACAGGCGCTGGTCTACCGCATCCATGACGCACCTTCGCTCGCCAAGCAGGAATCGCTGCGTGAATTCCTGCAGACGCTTGGCCTTTCGCTGGCGCGCGGCGCCCAGATGCGGCCAAACCAGTTCAACGGCATCCTGGATCGCGTCCGCGGCGCCGACCATGAGGGGCTGGTCAACGAGGTGGTGCTGCGCACGCAGATGCAGGCCGAATATTCGCCAAGCAATATCGGCCATTTCGGCCTCAACCTGAAACGCTATGCGCACTTCACCTCGCCGATCCGCAGATATGCCGACCTGATCGTGCATCGCGGGCTGATTGCCGCGCTCGGCTTCGGTGCAGGCGGACTGACGCAGGATGAAGCGGAGCGGCTGGAAGAAGTTTCTGCGCTGATCTCAGCCACCGAGCGCCGCGCCATGGCCGCCGAGCGCGACACGGTCGACCGGCTGATCGCCGCCTATCTGGCAGAGCGTGTCGACGATTGCTTCGATGCACGCATTTCGGGCGTCACCAAATCGGGACTATTTGTCCAATTGCCGCAGTATGGCGCAGATGGTTTCATTCCGGTGTCAAGTCTGGGCGGCGATTACTATATATACGACGAAACTGCCCGATCGCTTTTCGGAGAACGCACCGGCAAGGGCTATCAGCTTGCCGACCGCGTCGAGGTTCGCCTGATCGAGGTGGCGCCTATGGCCGGCGCGATGCGTTTCGAGATGCTGACCGACCCAAAGCCGCTGCCCGGCTCCAAACGGTCGTTTCACAAGGCCAAGGGCCGCGCCCGTGCGTCGCAATCGCGTCCAGGCTCGCGCGGCAGGAGACGGTAATGCCAAGCGATCTGAAAATGAACGAACAGGTTTTCGGCGGCGAACAGCACACCGGACGGATCGCCCGCCCGCTGTGGACGGCGATGAAGCGTGGCGCGTTTGGCCGCTGCCCACATTGCGGCGAGGGAAAGCTGTTTCGTGCCTTCGTCAAGACCGTCGATACATGCGATCATTGCGGTGAGGCGCTTCATCACCACCGCGCCGACGACCTGCCGGCCTATCTGGTGGTGGCCATCGTCGGCCACATCGTGCTCGGCGCCTTCATGGGTGTCGAAGCGGCCTCCACTTTGTCCACAGGGCAGCACGTCGCCATCTGGGTGCCGCTGACCATCCTCATGGCGATCGTCTTGCTGCAGCCGGTCAAGGGCGCCGTCATCGGCCTGCAATGGGCGTTCTATATGCACGGCTTCGGCGGGGAAGAAGATCTGATCGAGTCGCATCCCGAGGCTTGAAATCGAGGCTGGCGCAAATCGGCATGGCTGGACGCCACTTTCGCATCGAAGAAGATTCCGCTAGGTCGTGCGCATGGACGTTGTGACCAAGGCGGAAGTCGACAAGGTTGAGCCGATCGCGCTCGACGCCAGGCCTATACGCCCGCGCGACGCCGCGACGCTGATCCTGCTCGACCGCAAGGGCGCCGAGTTCCTGGTGCTGATGGGCAGGCGCCACGCCCGTCACGCCTTCATGCCGGGGAAATTCGTCTTTCCCGGTGGCCGCACCGATCCGGCCGACAGCCGAATTCCCGTTGCCACAGCGCTGCACCCTGAGGAACAGGCGAGGCTGACCGCCGGCGTCGGCCGCACCAGCCCGGCCCGTGCCCGCGCCATCGCCCTGTCGGCGATTCGCGAGACCTATGAAGAAGCCGGCCTGCTGATCGGCCAGAAGGGCGCCTTCGCCACGACCAGGCGCGATTGGCAGGGTTTTGCCGAGCACGGCGTAAGACCGTCGCTGGAAGCGCTGCGCTTCATCGCGCGCGCCATCACGCCGCCAAACCGGGTGCGGCGCTTCGACACGCGCTTCTTCAGCGCCTGGCGCGAAGACGTCGCCGTGGAGCTGCCCGACGGCGGTCCGACCAACGAGCTGGAGGAACTGGTCTGGCTGCCGCTCGCCAAGGCCAGAGAAGCTGATGTGCCCGATATCACCAGGGCTATCCTGGAGGAGCTGGAAAAGCGGCTCGTCGACGATCCGCGGCTGCGCCCCGGTGGTTCCGTGCCGTTCTACCGGCTTGTCGGTAATCGCTTCGTTCGCGAAATTCTTTAGAGCATAGAGCATTCACATCCCATGACAGTCGATACCCAGCAAGAGGTCGAAGAACGCGTCCATTGGCTGCCGATGATCGCGGCGATCTCGTCGATCAGCGTCGTCGGCATCGCCATCGGCCTCGGCATGCCGCTGCTCAGCGTCATTCTCGAAACGCGTGGCCATTCGGCGTCGATGATCGGCTTCAACACCGCTGTCGCCGGCCTCGCCTCGATCGCCGGCGCACCGCTCGCCACCCCGCTGGCGATGCGGTTCGGCGTCGCCAGGACGATGCTCGCCATGATCGCCACCGGAGTGCTGGCCTTTGTCGGCTTCCATTTCGCACCGGACTTCTGGATGTGGTTTCCGCTGCGCGTCCTGCTGCACATCGCGCTGACGGTGCTTTTCATCCTGTCGGAATTCTGGATCAGCACATCGGCGCCGCCGCACCGGCGCGGTCTCGTCCTCGGCATCTACGCCACCGTGCTGTCGCTCGGCTTTGCCGCCGGGCCGTGGCTGTTCGCCCAACTCGGCAGCGCTGGCTTCCTGCCCTTCGGCGTCATCATGGCGCTGGTGACGCTGGCCGCCATTCCAGTTCTGGCGGCCCGCAACGAGAGCCCGACGATCGTCTCCAACGGCGAAACCAGCAACTTCCTGCGCTACATCTGGTTGGTGCCAACGGCGACCGCTGCGGTGCTGGTGTTCGGCGCGGTCGAGACCGGTGGCTTTGCGCTGTTTCCCGTCTATGGCAATCGTATCGGCTACTCCGAGGCCGATGCCGCCCTGCTGCTCACCATGATCGGCCTCGGCAACGTGCTGTTGCAGATCCCGCTCGGCATGATCAGCGACCGGGTCAGCGACCGCCGTTATCTGCTTCTGGCCTGTGCAACCATCGGGCTTGCCGGCACCATCTTCATGCCGCACTTCGCGCAGAACTGGCATCTAATGGCGGCGCTTCTGTTCGTCTGGGGCGGCGTCGTCGCGGCCATGTACACGATCGGCCTGGCCCATCTCGGCTCGCAGCTTTCCGGCCACGACCTGGCCTCGGCCAACGCTGCCTTCGTGCTCTGCTACGGTGTCGGCATGGTGCTCGGCCCGCAGGCGATCGGCATCGGCATGGACCTTTTCGGCCCCTCCGGTTTCGGCTGGGCGCTCGGCTTGTTCTTTGCCTTCTATATCGCGCTGGTCGGCGCCAGGCTCATCCGAAAAATCCTGTAAAAGACCCGATCGATGCTTCAGGTGGCGCAAGGCTGCTGACATAACCGTGTCAGCAGCACCTGAGTAGATTGTCAGCAACACGCCACGAATTTGAGGATGCCGCCATGATCGACTCCGGGTTTGAAACGAAATCGCTGCGGATGGAATTGCTGCTGCTTGTGACCTTCCAGGCGCCGGCTTCCGATGTCGACCGTATCATGGAAGCGGTGGTCGCGATCGCCCTGCTCACCACGGGCAAATACGACAGCAATGCCTACCAGTCGGCGCACGGCATCGAGCGCTACCGGGCGCTCGAAGGTGCTGCCGCCGGCGCCGAGACCGAATTGCGCAGACGGCATGGCACGGTGGAAGTGTCGTTCGAGCTGCCCGACGAGCAGGCGTTGGCCGCCCGCATCGTCGAGGCGATCTTCCAGGTCCACAGCTATCAGGAGCCGGTGATCCGCATCCAGCCGATCCTCGCCAGCCGCTCCAAGGGATTGGACGACCGCTCGAACCCGAACCGCTGGTGGAACACCACGGGAGACTGGAAGAAGGCCGCTCCAGTTAAAGAAGATGCGTAGAGTCGGAACGCGGCCGGATGAGGGGTGCTCCGGTTTGGCACCGACAGCACTCCGTCCAATACCCCTCTTCCGTATCGGCGCTACGCCCCGATCCACCTTCTCCCACAACAAGGGGAGAAGGAAGAGGCCGGCTCACAGGGTTGACTTTCCGGGTGCGTTGTTTATGTGTCGCGCCAAGTTTCCCGCGTCCGGGTGGTTTTCCCGTGCTCCAGCGGCCAAGACTCCACGAACATAATGGACTGATACAATGGCCAAAGCCGCAAACATCAAGATCAAGCTTCTGTCGACCGCCGACACCGGTTTCTTCTACGTGACCAGCAAGAACAGCCGCACCAAGACCGACAAGCTGTCGTTCCGCAAATACGATCCGGTCGCCAAGAAGCACGTCGAGTTCAAGGAAACCAAGATCAAGTAATCTGCTTTCCTGCTTAGACAAAAACGCCGCCCCGTGGGCGGCTTTTTTGTTTTCAAAGCTCGAAAAGTCCAGAATTTCCAATGCTTGGCGCAGAGACTTGATGTCATTTTGAGAATGGGGGCCGGCCGGCGTTTGGCAGCGGTACGAGGAGGCCACTATGTGCCAGCGCCGGCCGGCCGACCCCACGGACCCAGGAGATGCGGCGGACCTGAATCATGGGGTATTCTTCGGATCGATCCGGCGATCTACCCTCGCGCCGGTCCCGTCATCGGCCTGCACATTTGCGCAACAGCCTGCGAAAATCAACAATTTCTTAACCAAGCCCGGCGAATCGCTTGCGTTAAGGTAAATTCGTAACCCAGTCACATTGACAGGATAATCGGACTTTTACGCCGCCTTGGCGACGACCCGGTTGCGGCCGGCGCTCTTGGCTTCGTAGAGCGCGAGGTCGGCCCGCTTCATTAGCCCGGCAACCGAGTCGACACCCTTCAGCACCGACGACACGCCGACGCTGACGGTAACCTCGATCGTCTTGCCGTCCTGACCGACGGCAAACGGCATCTGGGCGATTTCGGCGCGAATCCGCTCCGCGACCTTTTCGGCGACGGCGCCGTCCGTGTCCGGCATCACCACGACGAACTCCTCGCCACCGAAGCGGCAGGCGAGATCGATGCCGCGCACATTCTTGCGCAGCCGCCGCGCGAATTCGCGCAGCACCTCGTCGCCGCCGTCATGGCCATGCGTGTCGTTGACGATCTTGAAGCGGTCGAGATCGGTGATCATCACCGACAGCGGCCGCCGCCGCGCCACGGCGCGGTCGAACAGTGTTTGCAGATGGCTGTCGAGGTAACGGCGATTGTGCAATCCCGTCAGCGGGTCGGTCACCGCCATCTCGATGGTCTGGGTGACGCTGGCGCGCAACTGGTCGTTGTAGCGCTTGCGGCGCACCTGCGTGCGCAGCCGCGCGGTCAATTCATGCTGGTCGATCGGACGCATCAGATAATCGTTGATGCCAAGCTCGAGGCCGCGGACGATGCGTCCCTCCTCACCCTGCTCCGCCAGAAGGATGATCGGCACGAAACGGGTGCGATCGAGCGAACGCAGTTGCGAGCAGAGCCTGAGCGGATCGAAATCGGCAAAACCCGTCGAGATCATCACGCATTCATAGGGCGTCTCGGCGGCCTGGAAGAAGCCGGCATGCGGATCGGTGGCGATGTCCAGGTCGGCACTGCTGCGCAGCATCTTCTGGACGCGCTCAATGGAGGATTTGCGCTCGTCGATCAGCAGAACCTTCGGCGTGGTGTCCGCGGACGCGAAGTTGCGGCTCAACAGCTCCTCGATGCCGATATTGCGCGTGGTCGAGGCGCGCAGGCGCAGCTCATCGGTCAAAGTCTTCAGCCGGACCAGGCTTTTGACGCGGGTCATCAATTGCAGATCGTTGACCGGCTTGGTCAGAAAATCGTCCGCACCGGCCTCGAGGCCGCGCACCCGGTCCGAAACCTGGTCGAGCGCGGTGATCATGACAACCGGGATGTGCGACGTCGCCGGATCGCTCTTCAGCCGGCGGCAGACTTCGAACCCGTCCATGTCAGGCATCATCACGTCGAGCAATACGACATCGACCTTGCCGTTTTCACAGGTCTCGATCGCGTCCGGCCCGTTGGTGGCGGTCAGCACCTCGAAATATTCGGCAAGCAGCCGGACCTCGAGCAGCCTGACATTGGCAGGGATGTCGTCGACGACGAGGATCCGTGCAGTCATCTCATAAAGCTCCGGCTCGGCTGGAAGGGCGCATCAGGCGTCGCCCAGGTAGGATTTGATGGTTTCGATGAAACGCGGCACCGAGATCGGCTTGGAAATATAGGCTTCGCAGCCACCCTGGCGGATACGCTCCTCATCGCCTTTCATCGCGAATGCGGTGACGGCAATGACCGGGATGACATGGAGGTCGTCGTCCTCCTTCAGCCATTTGGTCACTTCCAGCCCCGACACTTCGGGCAGCTGGATGTCCATCAAAATGAGGTCCGGCTTGTGCAGTCGCGCCAGATCCAGCGCTTCCAGACCGTTGCGCGTGCGTACCGTCTCGTAACCGCTCGCTTCAATGAGGTCGCGAAAGAGCTTCATGTTGAGCTCGTTGTCCTCGACGATCATGACCTTCTTAGGCATCAAATTCCCGTCCCGGCCTGCCTTCCGCTCGAAGGATGCCGCCATGCGCCCTCGCCGGTACGCACCAAACCCTGCTCAACTCTACCGCGAGATAATTGACGAAACGGAAACCGGCTGCCGGAAAAGCTTCGGATTTCACCGCGAACTCCGCATTGCAGAGACAGATGGCTTGCCGCAGGCGACGCTTGCGATTACTGCCAAAAACAGACTCATTCAACCCAGAAGAAGGTAGTGATGGCAAACCCAGGGTCAATGCGCGAGGAAGCGGAAACCATTGCCGTGAAGGCATTGGGCTTCGTCGCCGCCGATCCGGAACTTCTGCCCCGCTTCCTGGCGATCACCGGCATCGAGGCGCATTCGATCCGCCAGGCCGCCGGCGAGCCGGGATTCCTGGCCGGCGTGCTGCAATTCATCCTCGCCCACGAGCCGACGCTCATGCGGTTCGCGGCGGAAACCGGCACGCCGCCGGCTTCCGTCGGCAAGGCGCTGCGGGCGCTGCCGCTGGGCGACGACGACCATGAGCATTCGATATAAGCGACGATCGGATCGCGAAAACGCCTACGGCGTCGCTTCTTCTTCGCCGTCGTCGCCTTCATCATTCCCAACCGGATCGGCCGGCTTCACCATGACACCATTGACGCTGACCGAACCGTCCGGCTTGCCGTTGACGACCCATTCGATGCGGCCGTCCGGCAGCGTCTTGCCGAATCCCTTGATCGCAAGCGCCACCGGCACATATTGCGCGGCTTCCGGCTCCGACTTCGCTGCCGCCTGCAGGCTTTCCACGATCCTGTCATAGCCTGCGATATCGATGGTCACATTGGCCTCCGGCTTCATGCCGGCGAACGTCATCTCGCCTTCCATCGCGATTTCCATATCGCCGTTTTTCACCGTGCTGTGGCCGATGACAAATTTCGGCATCTTGGCCATGAAATCAGCGGTCAAGGTATCGCCGAAGTCGGCCGGCAGCGGTGGATTCTTGTTCAGATCAAAGGCTTCGATCGCCTTCTTCGCCATGCTGTCGAGATCGATATTCGCGCCGCCGAAACTCAGATTGACATCGGTCGGCAGCAGCGCCGTGCTCCAGGCGGGCGCGAGATTGTTAGGGATCTTCAGTCCCGCGGCCCTGATCGAGTAGTTGATTGCTCCGTTCTGGGCGATGCCGTCGGTCCCGAAGCCTGTGTCCAGCTCAGTCGCCCCGAAAAGCCCGACCGGGCTTTCGACGGTAAGATCCTTGAACCCGTAGGTTCCGTCGATCCGCTCCCACAGAGGCAGCGCGGCGAGCAGGAGCGATTTGAGCTGCGCCTGGTTGGCCTTCAGTCTGGCCTCGTCTTCATTGGCGACGGCAAATGCCAGCAGATCGAGAAGCGGCCTGGTCCGCACGCCTTTGCCGGTCGCGTTCACCGACAGGTTTGGCGATTTGATCGTGAGCGGGAATTTCAGCCCGCTCTTGGGATCGTCAAAGTCGAGCGCTTCGGCGAAATCGGCGAGCGTCTGCGTCGCGGTGAAATCGACGCCGCCATTCGCAGCTTTGCTTGCGTTCATGGTGGCCGTACCGGCGCCGGTGCTCACCTTGGCGCGCTGCACGGCGTCCCGGGAATTCATCGTCATCCCGGCTATCGACTGTGTGGCGCTGGTGAAAGCCGCCAGTTCGGGATCGTAGACGCCGGAAAACTTGCCGTCTGTAATCGAGAACTGCATGCTTTGCGGGCCCTCTGGCCCCTTGAACTCGAAGGACCCGCTTTGCGACACGTCCGCCGAGACGCTCCATGTCCCGTTGCTGCCTGGCTTGACGAGCAATGCGTAGGGGCTGAAGTCGAACTTGAAGGAATTCTGCGCCGCCAGCAGGTCCACGACAGGTTTGAAATCGACGGCGAGTTTGTAGGCGTCGCCTTCCACCGAAACCTTCAGGAAACCGCTGTCGATCGCCTTGCTGCCGAAATAGCGGGACAGATTTTCGGAGAGCTGCTTGGCACCCTCGCCGTCGACGGTCTGGCCGAAGGCAGGCGCGCTGAGCGCGAGGACAAAGACGGCCGGCAGAACACGATTCACGCAGAATCTCCGTTGCTGTTTCTGTGGTAAAAACTCCAGCCGCAACCGTAATCGGAAACCGTCGGGGTGCAATCCCCTCGTTGGGGCTGGAAGCCGGTCTATAACCAGCCTTCGCCCTCCGCGCTATCCTCCGGCATCGACAGTGGAGCTTCAGGTCGCCTTCTTCGACGTGACGAGGCAAGCGGCACTGGCATTGAGCAGGCCCCAGCCGAAGACGTCGTCCTTGCCCGGCGCGCCGAGATCTTCCGCCGACTTGCCGAGCGCGTCTTGAATGTCGGCTGCGGTGGCGTTGCCGTTTGCAGATTTCATCAAGGCAGCGGCTGCGGTGACGAAGGGCGCCGCGAAGGAGGTGCCGGTCTTCGGCCGTGCGCCGCGGACCGACGCGGCCGTCCACACTTGGACGCCGGGAGCGGCCAGGTCGATATGCTCGCCGCGGCCGGCGCGCCTGTAGGGGCGTTTCATGCGGTCGACCGCCGTCACCGCGATCACTTCAGCATAGGCCGCCGGATAGGCAGGCCCGGCTTTTGGGCCGCCATTGCCGGCGGCGGCGACGATCACCATGCCGCGTTCGGAGAGTCTTCGGACAACCTGCTCGAGAAGCGCATTCGCAGGTCCCGACAGGCTCATATTCGTCACCTGCACGCCGCGCGCCGAAAGAAGGTCGAGCGCGCGAAGCAGATCGTAGGCGTCCGAGCGGTCATCCTGGCGATCGCCCCGATGAAACGCATCGACCGCGATGAGCCTGGCGTGCGGCAGCAGGCCGGGAGTACGGCTGTCGGCGCCGCCGACAAGCAGGGCCGCGACGGCGGTACCGTGCTGGCGGCCGGACTCGGGAACGCCGTCGTCCGACAGGCGAAGAACTTCGACCCGGCCTTTCGAGAAGGCGTCATGCGCAGGATTGATCGCGGTGTCGATAAGGCCGATCGTGACAATGCCACCGCAGCCGGCTGGCAGTCCGCTACCGGCCGGCCAGCCGATCAGGCCCGCGGCGGCGCAGTGCGGCCCGGCACATTCGGCTTCTTGTCCGGGCCGGTAGTAATGCACGAAATCTGCCGTCGACTGCGGAGCGGCATCGATGACAAGATCGCGCGCAGCCTCCAGCGGCATGTTGGGTGGAATGCGCAACCGAATCAGCTCCGATCCAAGAAGCTGAATGGCGGCACGGTCCAGTACGGTGAAGCCGGTTGCCTGAAGCCGACCGATCTCAGCCGAACTCAGCCCGGTCGCCACGATCTGGTCCGGTGCCCGAGACGGCAAAGGGGCGGCTGGCCGTTGCGCACGCCTGCCGCCGCGCCTTGGCGGGCGCGGAAGAAACCGATCCGTCAGCGCGCGAAACAGGTTCGGTCCGGTCGATCGGCGGGGCGTCGTTCGCGACCCACCAGGCGAAGCGCCGGACCGACTACCGTCATCACCGCCGCCATCGTCGCCGCCATCGTCACCGCCACCGTCGTCATCGGCCAACGCCGATCTTGGTCCGAACTCGCCGAGCGCCAGCTGGCCGCCCGGCGCCTGAGGATCGACGAGCAATGCGACGGCGACCCAGAAAAGCAGCAGGGCTTTTGGTCTCAACCAGGAGGTGGCGCGCATGGTCTCCCTCACATTTCCGGCCGTCGCCGATTTTCAACATCGCGAGGCTAGCGGAGCTGTCCGGCAATAAGCTAGCCTTGCGAGGAACGGGCGCGGGGCCGCTTTATTCCAGAACCTGGGGCAACATGCCGGAAAAAGCCGACCGCGTCCAAGATCAGCTTGTCGCTTTTCTGCCGAATCTGCGCCGGTTCGCGATTGCGCTGTGCCGGTCCCGCGACATCGCGGACGATCTTGTCCAGCGCGCCTGTGAACGGGCGCTCGCCAACGAGCAGCGTTTCGAGCCAGGGACGCGCTTCGACGCGTGGATGTTCAAGATCCTGCGAAATCTGTGGATCGACGACATCCGCAAGCGCAAGGTCGCCGGCCCGCAGGACGATATCGACGGGCGCCATGACATCGCCGGCGTTTCCGGTGAGCGCGAGATGGAGGCGCGGCTGGCGCTGAACAGCGTGGCGCAAGCCATAGGCGATCTCGCCGCCGACCAGCGCGACGTGCTGCTTCTGGTCTGTGTCGAAGACCTCTCCTACAAGGAGGCCGCGGAAGTCCTTGCCGTGCCGATCGGGACGGTGATGAGCAGGCTGGCCCGGGCGAGGAGGAATCTGGCGGAGGCGACTGGAATATCTTCGGCGCCCACCCGTTCTCCGGTCACAAAAGGGGCTGCAAAATGACCGAAGAGACTTTTTCGGACGAAATCCTGATGCGGTTCGCCGACGGTGAGCTTGATCCGGACATGGTCGCCAGGATCGAGCAGGCGATGGAAACGGACGACCGTCTGGTGGCCAGGATTGCTGTGTTCATCGAAACCAGAGCGCAGGCGCAGGCCGCGCTGAAGCCGCTGCTCGACGAGCCGGTTCCCGAAAAACTTGTCGCGGCCGTCGAGCAGATGATCGAGGCCAGGCGTGCCGGCGAGAAAGCGGCGACGGCATCGATACTGCCCTTCGGCAACAGGCGCTTGGCAGGGCCTGCTTCGAGGTCTCGATGGATGCTGCCAATTGCCGCCTCTCTCGCGGCGGCAATTGGCGGCGGGCTCGCCGGCTATTGGGCAGCAGGCAGCAACGAACGCACGCAGGGCGGCTTGTGGGTTGCCGGCGTCATCAGGCCGGGCCTGGCCCAGGCCCTTGAAACGGTCGAGTCCGGCAAGGAGATCAAGCTCGCCGGGATCAGCGACCGGTTCCGGGCCATCGCTACGTTCCGTAACGATTCGCAGGATTTGTGCCGCGAGTTCGAGGTCGACTCGCAGGACCGCTCCACGGTGATGTCGGTCGCCTGCCGTTCCGGCGACGAATGGCGCGTCAGCTTCGCGGTCGTGGCGCCGGGCGACGCCGGAGGCTATGCCCCGGCCTCGTCGACCGAAGCCCTCGACGCCTATCTTTCGGCGATCGAAGCAGGCGCTCCGATGTCAGCCGAGGAGGAAGTCAAGGCGCTGGACGAGATCCGTCAAAAGGACCGGAAGTGAAACTGCTACGGCCCGGCTGCTCTGACCCCGCTTGCTCTGGCCCGGCTTGCTCTGAAATGGAATCCAACTTTCTTTGAATGGAATAAAGCCGGCGATCGCCCGTTACTCCGCCGGGCCGCAACTGCCGGTCCGGTCTGAAACAAGGAGTAACTACCATGACAAGACACTGGAAGCTCAAGTCGACACTGGTCGCAGGAATGGCAGCGCTCGCGAGCACCACGGCGCAGGCGAAGGAGTCTCCCGCGGGAGCGCCGGAAACCGAGCGTCCGCCGGCGGCAATGTCCAGCCAAAGCGACGGTTCCTTCATCGTCGCTGGCAACAGCTCTTCAAATTCGAGCTCCAATTCGTCGTCCAACGGTTCGTCGAATTCCAGCTCTAATTCGTCGAGCAATTCGAATTCGAACTCCAGTTCCAATTCCTCGAGCAACTCGAATTCGAACTCATCGTCGAACAGTTCCTCCAACTCGAACTCGAACGGTTCGGATCGCGGCTGGTCGCGCAACTGGCGGCGTTGACATCGGCCGGACGATAGAGCGGCGGCGCGCTTCGACCCGCCGCTTTGGCAATCGACCGAGAAACGGGGGCCAGCGGGCTCCCGTTTCGCATTCGCTGGCGATTGGCGCAGAACCTGTGATGGCGGAGCGAGGCGCCCCCCTCTGTCCTGCCGGACATCTCCCCCACTTGGGGGGAGATCGGCGGCTTCGGCGACGGCGCCAATTTTTTCAACGTTGAAAATTGGCGAAAGCCGAGGGGAGCCAATCTCCCCCCAAGTGAGGGAGATGTCCGGCAGGACAGAGGGGGGCGCGAAGGATCACTGCAGATCAGCATTAGGGGTCTGCGCCGCTTCGCTTCGCGCCCCTGGCCAATCCACAAGGAAACGGGGCCTAGCGGCCCCGTTTTCGTATTCTTCTCCAGAAAAAGTCTAGCGGGCCGCGCGGGCCCATTTGCGATACCAGCCTTCGCTTGCAATCGTGTTGCGGTAGACCTTTTCGCGCTCGGTCGCCTCGGCTCCGGTCTCCGCCTGGATCTCGGCCTTGAGCGCCGCATCTTCGCGGCGAAACGGTATGACCTGGACCAGCGGCGTTCCCTTTTCGATGACGTAGAGGCCATCCGGCGCCGTCGCAAAGAACGGAAAATGGATGTGGGCTGTATAGGTGTCGGTATCGACGATGCCGGCGACGCATTCGAAAGGCTGAGCCGGCCGATTGAGCGGCGGCAGGAACAGACAACTCCAGCCCGGCGGGGTACGGATCGACCAGTAATTGTGAAACTTGCATGGCGGTGCCGGTTCCTTCGGATTGCCGGCGACCTGATGCGCGCCATGATTGCTCACCATCACCCTGTCGAACTCCCAGCCGGCATCGACGGCGCTGCCGCCATCCTTGACCTCAAGGCGGACTGTCGCCGCGATCGGCAGGATCCAGCCGGTTGTCATCGCGTCGAGAAACGGCATGCAGCGCTTGACGGTCAGGCCATTGTTGGTGGCCGAGGCTTGCTGCGCATCGACCGGCGGCAGTTTGCGGAACCAGTCCGGCAGGACCGTCTTGGCCGCCACTGGCGGCGCGATGACGCCATGATCTTCCGGCCGACAGGCAAACCGGATCGAGCGAGAGGTCTTCTGAGAAGTCTGGGAAAAATGAAACATCGATGGCCTCCATGGAAAAATCCGAGGAGGAACGGGCCGCAGCCGGATTTATTCCCGGATGGGCGTCTGATATGCAGGCCGACTACGATAGTTCGGTCGCCGCGGCGCGCACAGCAGCGTTGACTAAAGCACCAATCGCATCAGCGGCCGGCCCGCCTTGCGCTCGACCAGCCTCTCGAAACCGGCTTTCTCGAAGACCCGCGACGAGCCGACGAACAGCCCGATCGAACGCGAATCTTTCGACAGGTCGATCGGACATGCCTCGACCAGCCGAGCGCCATTCTGGCGAGCAAATTCGATGCCGCCTTCGACCAGCCGGTGCGTCACGCCCCGGCCGCGCGCCTTGACGCGGATGAAGAAGCAGGAAATCGCCCAGACGCCCGGATCGGTGGCGTCGGCGGGATCGACCGGCGCCGACCCCCTGCCCTTGTTGTTCCATTCGGGCACGTCGGCGCGCGGGCCGATCTGCATCCAGCCGACCGCCTTGCCATCCTCGAACGCCAGCAGGCCCGGTAGCGGCCCGGCCTCGATCCGCGCCTTGATGTGGTCCTTGTTGCGTTCCCCGTTTCTGGCGCGGCGCGCTGCCGGCGACAGCCGGAAATGTGTGCACCAGCAGCCGTAGCAGGCGCCCTGCTTACCGAAAAGATCTTCAAAATCCGCCCAAAGCTCGGGCACCAGCGGCGCTATGGTCGTATTCACGAACTCTCTCCCGGCCCACCGCCTTGTCGTGGCGTCCGTCCTGACGTACCATTGCTTTTGTTCTCTTTATGTTCGCAGCGATGGCGGTTCCTGTCAACAATCCCGATCACGGTTTTTGCCGCGACTGCCTGACCTTTCAGCGCGGTGAGGCACGGCGCTGTGAGCGCTGTGGCAGTCCACGGCTGGCCCGCCATCCGGAGATCTATCGGCTGCATCTCGCCCATATCGATTGCGACGCGTTTTATGCGGCGGTCGAAAAGCGCGACAACCCGGCGCTGAAGGACCGGCCGTTGATCATCGGCGGCGGCAAGCGCGGCGTCGTCTCCACCGCTTGCTACATCGCCCGCATCCACGGGGTGCGCTCGGCGATGCCGATGTTCAAGGCGCTCGAAGCCTGTCCGGAAGCGGTCGTCATCCCGCCGGACATGGAAAAATATGGTCGCGTCGGCCGCGAGGTGCGCGCCATGATGCAGGCGCTGACGCCGCTGGTCGAGCCGATCTCCATCGACGAAGCGTTTCTGGACCTTTCCGGCACCGAGCGCCTGCATGGCCTGCCGCCGGCGGTGGTGCTGGCGCGCTTCGCGTTGGGTGTGGAGAAAGAGATCGGCATCACCGTTTCATCAGGCCTTTCCTACTGCAAGTTCCTGGCCAAGGTGGCGTCGGACTTTCGCAAGCCGCGCGGCTTTTCGGTGATCGGCGAGGCCGAGGCGACCGGCTTTCTGGCCGAGCAGCCGGTGACGCTGATCTGGGGGGTGGGAAAAGCCTTCGCCGCCACGCTTGAACGCGACGGCATCCGCACCATCGGCCAGTTGCAGCGCATGGAGCGCGGCGACCTGATGCGCCGCTACGGCGTGATGGGCGACCGGCTGTACCATCTTTCACGCGGCGAGGACGACCGCCGCGTCCACCCCGACCAGGATGCGAAAAGCGTCTCGGCGGAGACCACTTTCGACACCGACATCGCCTCCCCCGAGCAACTGGTTTCGGTGCTGAGAGCGCTGTCGGAAAAAGTCTCGGGGCGGCTGAAGAAATCCGGCATTGCCGGGCGCACCGTCGTGCTGAAGCTGAAGACGCAGGATTTCAAGACCCGCACGCGCAACCGGCAGCTCGGCGACCCGACACGGCTGGCTGACCGCATTTTCTCGACCGGGCTCGAGCTGCTGCGCAAGGAGGCGGACGGCACCCGATACCGGCTGCTCGGCATCGGCGTCAGCGACCTCTCGAATGACGAAAAAGCCGATCCGCCCGACCTCGTCGATATCCAGTCACGCAAGCGTGCCATGGCCGAAAGCGCCATCGACAGGTTGCGCGACAAGTTCGGCCGCAGGGCGGTGGAGACCGGCTACACCTTCGGCAAGGGCCGCAACGCCCACCCGTCAGAGCCGATCGAGGATTAGTTTAAGCATGACCCCGAACCGAATGTCCGCGCAAGCGAAAAGCGGATCCAGTTCTCGGAAAGACCACGCTCAAAACAAGACAAGGTAAAGCGGGCCGCTTCAGGTGCGTCGCAGATCGATCCGGCTGGTCGTCACGCGCTCGCCGGTTTTCGGGTCGACGTCGATAACGGTCAGCCGCATGCCGTCCTCGCCGTTCTTCTCGACGGTCATTTGCGCGGTGCGGTCGCCGTTGACCTCCTTCGCCCAGCGGATGCCGAGATTGATCGCATTGCCCGAGCGCCTGCCGCTGAGCTGCGCCGGTCCGGTGCGGGATCCGACATAGGTGCCGGTGTACTTCGTCCCGCTGGACTTCAGGTCGGCACTGATGGCGCGCGTCACCACGACGAGACCGCGGCAGGTGCCGTCCAGCGACAGTGAACTCGATGTCGCGTCGGAATTGAAGCGGCAGGAGACGTTCACCGTCGGCGCCTCGGTGGTTACCTTGACGGTGCCCTTGCCGGCAAAATTCCCCTCGAACGAGCGAAGAAAATCGGCCTCGTCGGCATGAGCCGCGCCGGCGGCAGCCGTCAGGCAGCCGGCGAGTGCAAATCGTGCACATGATTTCATTGGATCTCTCCCCTTGAATTGGCTGTTGGACCAACGCTCGCCGTGACGGCAGGTTCCGCCTTCGAGATGACCGTTTTGCAACACCTCGCTTCTGGCCCAGCCGAATGCGTCGACTAGCGGTTGCGGTGAAAGTCCCGGCTTGCGACATAGCGCGCATGGCACCCTCGCCCTCGATCCCCAAGGCTGCGTTCTGGATGGCGCTGTCGATCGCATCGTTTCTGACGATGTCGGTCGCCGGCCGCGCCACGACCGCCGAGCTCAACGTCTTCCAAGTGCTGGAGCTGCGCTCGGTGATCGGCCTGTTCATCCTCCTGCCGCTGGTGATGATGTCAGGCGGTTTTGCGGCAATGCGCAGCAAACGCCCCACCGCCCATATCGCCCGCAACGTCGTCCATTTTGTCGGCCAGGCGGCATGGCTCTACGCCTTGACATTGATCCCGCTGGCCGTGCTGATCTCCATCGAATTCACGACGCCGATCTGGACGGCCATTCTGGCGGTCGGCTTTCTTGGTGAAAGACTAAGCCGGCCAAGACTTGCGGCGATCGTGCTCGGGCTGATCGGTGTGCTGATCATCGTCCGTCCGGGCGTTGGCTCGGTCGATCCGGGACATGTTGTCGTGCTGGGTGCCGCGGTCTGCTTCGGCATATCCGTGGTCCTGGTCAAATCGCTGACGCGGACGGACAGCGTCGTGTCCATCATCTTTTGGATGCTGGTCATCCAGTCGGTGCTCGGGCTGATCCCGGCGCTCTACGAATGGCGCAACCCGCCGCTCGAACTGTGGCCGTGGATCCTGCTGATCGCCTTCACCGGCATGTCGTCGCATTTCTGCATGGCGCGCGCACTCGCCTATGCCGACGCCACCGTCATCTCGCCGATGGACTTTTTGCGCGTGCCGCTGTCGGCGCTGATCGGCTGGCTGCTGTATCAGGAGCAGATCGACGCCTTCACCGCCGGGGGCGCCTTGCTGATCCTGCTGGGCAATCTGCTTAATCTGCAGAAAAAGGCGACCAAACCAGCGGAAGTGGCAGCGTCTTAGCATTTTGCAGCCAAACGTCTTCGTTTGGCGTCCGACAAAATGCGTTAAAGCAAAGAGCTACCGCGCGGTATTTGTTCCACAAAACCGCGCTTAGCCTCGCATTTCAGTCGCCTTCGTCGGGTATGTTGAGGAGATGCCCGCAGGCCTTGCAGTGGACGGCGTCGGCTTCATGCCGCTGAAGGCCGCATTGCGGGCACGGGAAGAAGACCTTGTTGGGACGGAAGAGCGCCTGTGCCAGCCTGACGAACAGCGATATGCCGATGATCATGGTAACGATGGCGGTGAGCTTGCCGGCTATCCCCGGCAGGACGATGTCGCCGAAGCCGGTCGTGGTCACCGTGGCGACGGTGAAATACAGCGCATCGACATAGCCTTCGAGACCGGCCCCGGTGCGGAAGAAGAAGGTGTAGACGAAACCGGTGACGACAAACAGGAATGTCAGGAGATTGATGACTGCATGGCTTGCCTCGCGCCATTTTTTGAGGCCGCGCATCTCGAAAAACCGCCACAGCGCGCCGCTGCGCGACAGCGACCACAGCCGCAATATGCGCAGAAAACCCAGATTGGCCAGCGCCGAAGGCAGCAGCAGCGTCAGCAGGATGAAGCCGTCGACCCACGACGTCGGCTGTTTCATCAGGCGCAGCATGTTGTTTGACGCCAGCAGCCGGGCAATCATGTCGGCGGCGACAAGCGCTGCCACTGAATAATCGAGCCAGAGGAACGAGGACGATTCCTGGATCACCGGTGTGGCGATGAAGAAGGCGATGATGGCAAGGTCGATGATAACAGCCGCCAGCTGAAACCGGAAAGCCGCAGGCGTGCGCCCGTGATAGAGTTTGCGCAATGTGTCGCGCAGCCGCGTCAAGGCTGAAAAATCCTGCACTCCGTCCCTTTCCGGCGCCTTCATGACAATTGCGATAACGCTCGCTGCGACAGCCGTCCAGTGGGCAGAGCAGAGGCAAGCCGCTGTGGCTTGAGTACATCCGCAGCGTTCCACACCCGGAAAGCAATCAGACCGGTTCGGCCTCGATGATGCTGATGCGAGGTCCGGCTTCAACGATATTCGCGACCCGAAAATCCGACGCGACAAGCAGCAACCTGAATTCTTCCGCCGTGCGCTCCTGCCCGCCCGGCATGACCAGCATGTTCAGATCGCCGAATTTTGCGACGGCGCCTTCATTGGGCGGCGCCAGAATGCTCTCGAGCACCAGCAGTTTGCCTTCTGGGCGAATCGCCCGGCGGCAGCTTTTCAGGATCCGGATGTTTGTGTCGTCGTCCCAGTCATGCAGGATCCATTTAAGCACAATCGCATCGGCTCCTTCGGGCACCGAGACGAAGAAATCGCCGGCGACGATGTCGCAGCGATCGGCCACAGCCGCGGCGTCGAAGACCGGGCCGGCCTTCGCCACGACCTGCGGCTGATCGAATAGAATGCCGCGCTGGCCGGGATTGCGGCGGAGGATTTCGGCAAGCAGCGCGCCCTGCCCGCCGCCTACATCCATAACGACAGAGAACTGCCGGAAGTCATAGGCCGCGAGCACCGCAGCGGCGACGCCACGCGACATGGCCGTCATCGCCCGGTCGAAAACGACGGACTCTTCCGGATGCTCCGCCCGGTATTCCCAAACGCCCTTGCCATAAGCGTGGCGAAAGGCGTTTTCGCCGGTGCTGACACTGTGCAGCAGATCGCTCCATGCCTGACGGAAATACGGCCGTCCGGCCAGAATTGCCCACGACGCGACCGAATGCTGAACGTCGGATCGCAACGCGCCGCCAACCGGGGTCAGCGAGAAGGACCGGTCTTTCGCTTCATGGAACACGCCGGCGGACGCAAGGGCGCGCAGCAGCCGGTAGAGCGCCTGCGGATGGGTATTGGTCAGCACGGCCAGTTCGCCGCTGCTGCGTTTTCCGTCCTTGAGATGGTCTGCAATGCCCAGCGTGGCGGCGACGCATATCGCCTGAGATACCTGGAACCCATTGACCATTTTCTGGAGTTCGGCAGCGGCATCCCGCTCATCCATGACGCACTCCCCCGGCCGCCAAAAGACCCAGGCCGCCGAGCCCACAATACCAGCGGCATCGTCACCGGGCAATGCGACCGGCGGAATACGGTCGTTAGCTCACACCAACTCCACCTCCACCACGCCCGGCACCGCCCGCATGGCCGAGGCGATCTGTGGCGAGACGCGGTAACGGTTGGGCAGTTCGATCTCGACCTCGCCCTGCGCCTCGTCTTTGATGACGATAATGCTCACCTGGCTATCGCCGCGCTGGGTAAGCTGCGATTGAATCGCCGACGCCGGCCGGTCATCCCTGACAAAGATGCGCAAGGCTTTTTGGATGCGGCTTGCCTCGTCCTCCAGCGACTGCACCGTCTGGATGCGCAGATTGACGCCTTCGGGCCTGTCCTCGGCCGAAACTGTGATCACCACCGAACGGCCGGGCTCGAGCAGGTCGCGATATTGCGCCAGACCTTCGGAAAACAGCACTGCTTCATACTGGCCTGACGTGTCGGAGAACTGCACGACGCCCATCTTGTTGCCGGTGCGCGTCTTGCGCTCCTGCTTGGTAGTGACGGTGCCGGCAAGCCGCCCGGCGGCAGCGCCGCGTTTGACGGCGGCCGAGAACTCGGCCCAGGTCTGCACCCGCATCTTCTGCAGCGCCGCCTTGTATTCGTCCAGCGGGTGCGCCGAGAGATAGAAGCCGACCACCTGGAATTCACGGTGCAGGCGGTCGGCGGCAAGCCACGGGTCGGTCTCCGGCAGGTTGAGCGCCTGCGACTGTGCGCCGAGCGAGGCGCCGAAAATGTCGTGCTGGCCCGACATTGCATTCTGCTGCGCCAGCGACGCCAGCCCCATCATCCGCTCGACGCCGGCCATCATCGCGGCGCGCTCGTGGCCGAAGCAGTCGAGCGCACCGGCCATGATCAGGCTTTCGAAGACGCGCTTGCCGACGATCTTCGGGTCGACCCTTTCGCAGAAATCGGCGAGGTTCTTGAACGGTTTTTCGCCGCGCATGGCGACGATATGCTCGACCGCCGCGTCGCCGACGCCCTTGAGCGCGGCCAGCGAATAGAAGATCCGGTTCTCGGCGACCTCGAAGGCGCGGAAGCTTGATATCACCGACGGCGCCACGACATCGATGCCGAGGCGCAGCGCATCCTGGCGGAAATCGGCGAGTTTATCGGTGTTGCCCATGTCGAGCGTCATCGACGCGGCCAGGAATTCGACCGGGTAGTGCGCCTTCAGATAGGCCGTCTGGTAGGAGACGACCGCATAGGCGGCGGCATGCGACTTATTGAAACCATAGTCGGCGAACTTTGCCAGCAGGTCGAAGATGAAGTCGGCTTGCGGCTTGCCGACGCCGCGCTCGATCGCCCCCGAGACGAAGCGCTCGCGCTGCTTGTCCATCTCGGCGCGGATCTTCTTGCCCATGGCGCGGCGCAGCAGGTCGGCTTCGCCCAGCGAATAGCCGGCAAGCTCCTGCGCGATCTGCATCACCTGCTCCTGGTAGACGATGACGCCTTGCGTCTCCTTCACCAGATGGTCGATTTTCGGATGGATCGAAGCCATCTCCTCCTCGCCATGCTTTCTGGCGTTGTAGGTCGGGATGTTCTCCATCGGGCCCGGCCGGTAAAGCGCGACCAACGCAATGATGTCCTCGATGCAGTCGGGCCGCATGCCGATCAGCGCCTTGCGCATGCCGGCACTTTCCACCTGGAACACGCCGACCACTTCGCCGCGTGACAGCATGGCATAGGTGTCGGGGTCGTCGAGCGGAATATGGGCAAGATCGATCTCGATGCCGCGGCGGCGGATCAGCTTGACCGCGGTCTCCAGCACCGTCAGCGTCTTCAGGCCGAGGAAGTCGAACTTCACCAGGCCGGCCTGCTCGACATACTTCATGTTGAACTGGGTGACCGGCATGTCGGAGCGCGGGTCGCGGTACATCGGCACCAACTCCCACAGCGGCCGGTCGCCGATGACGATGCCGGCGGCGTGCGTCGAGGCGTGGCGGTAGAGCCCTTCCAGCTTCTGCGCCATGTCGAGCAGCGTCTGCACGATCGGCTCGCGCTCCGCCTCCTCGGCAAAGCGCGGCTCGTTGGCGATGGCGTCGGCGAGCTTGACCGGATTGGCCGGGTTCGACGGCACCATTTTGCTGAGCTTGTCGACCTGGCCATAGGGCATCTGCAGCACGCGGCCGACATCGCGCAGCACCGCGCGGGCCTGCAGCGTGCCGAAGGTGATGATCTGGCCGACCTGGTCGCGACCGTATTTCTGCTGGACGTAGCGGATGACCTCCTCGCGCCGGTCCTGGCAGAAATCGATGTCGAAGTCGGGCATCGACACACGGTCGGGATTGAGGAAGCGCTCGAACAGCAGCGAGAAGCGCAGCGGATCGATGTCGGTGATGGTCGTCGAATAGGCGACCAGCGAGCCGGCGCCCGAACCGCGCCCCGGCCCGACCGGGATGCCTTGCGCCTTCGCCCATTTGATGAAGTCGGCGACGATCAGGAAATAGCCGGGGAACTTCATTTTCTCGATGATGCCGAGCTCGAATTCCAGCCTTTCGCGGTATTGCTCGACCGCGTAGCCAGGGGCCAGGCCATGCGCGGCGAGGCGCGCCTCCAGCCCTTCATGCGCCTGCCTGGCAAGCTCCTGCGCCTCCGCCTTCACCGCCGCATCGGCATCGGCGACATCGCCGCCGGCAAAGCGCGGCAGGATCGGGTTGCGGGTCTTGGGATAGTAGGAGCAGCGCAGCGCTATTTCGACGGTGTTGTCGATCGCCTCCGGCAGATCGGCGAACAGCCTCGCCATGTCGGCCTGGCTTCTCAGAAAATTGTCGGGCGACAGCCGCCGGCGATTGTCGACGGCGACGACCGACCCTTCGGCGATGGCGATCAGCGCATCATGCGCCTCATAGTCGTCGCGCGAGGAGAAAAACGCCTCGTTGGTGGCAACCAGCGGCAAGTCATTGATATAGGCGAGGTCGACTGACGATTTCTCGATGGCCCGGTCATAGCCGAAAACCCGTTCCAGCTCGACATAGAGCCGGTCGCCGAACAGCGCCTTGAGCGCCAGAAGCCGCGTCTCGGCGAGGTCGCGGCGGTCCTCTTTCAGCGCGTTGCCGATCGGGCCGCGCGGCCCGCCGCTGAGACAGATCAGGCCGTCGCAATGGCCTTGCAGCATCTCGGTCGTCAGATGCACGGCCTCGCCGGGCGGCGTTTCCAGATAGACCCGGCTGACCAGCCTGACCAGATTGCTGTAGCCGGCCTCGGTCGCCGCGATCAAAACCACCGGCCGCATTTCCGGGCCCTGCCGCCTGCGGTCGCGCTGGCTGTCGCTGGCTTCACCGGAAAAAGCGAGAGCGGTCTGGCAGCCGATGATCGGCTGGATGCCCTCCTTCACCGCCTTTTGCGCAAATTCGAGCGCGCCGAACAGATTGTTGGTGTCGGTGACGGCAATGGCCGGGGCGTCATCTTTGACCGCATGGCCGACAACCGTGCCGAGCTGCAAGGCGCCTTCGAGCAGCGAATAGGCCGAATGCACGCGCAGATGAATGAACGGCCGCGCCGGCGCTTCCGGCCGCGACGCCTTCACAAAGGCCTCGCGCCGCAACGGATCGCGGGGAAGTGTCTCATTCGCCATTTTTTTATCGCCGTTTGAGAGGACTCAGTCGATGAGGATGTATTGTCCGGCACTGGACGATGCGAGTCCAGCGACAGGCCAATTGTCGATGCTGGCGCTGCCCCTCATCCGCCTGCCGGCACCTTCTCCCCGTATAGTGACGGGGCGAAGGGGCTGGCCGCAACCTCGGCACGCTTTCTGCCACGCTGCAGATTGGCGAAATCCCTTTGCGAAGGCGTCTTTCTCCCCGTCACTATACGGGGAGAAATGCCCGGCAGGGCAATGAGGGGCAGCGCCAACCAATGCGATTTCCTTGTATCCTCACGCAAATTCCATGATCACCGCGTCGACGGCGAGACTGTCGCCCGGTTTTGCCTTGAGTTTCGACACGGTGAGATCGCGCTCGGCGCGCAGCACGTTTTCCATCTTCATCGCCTCGACGACCGCCAGCGTCTCGCCGGCCTTGACCTCCTGCCCTTCGGCAACGGCGATCGACACGACAAGGCCGGGCATCGGGCAGAGCAGCATCTTCGACGTATCCGGCGCCACTTTTTCCGGCATCAGCCTTTCGAGCTCGGCGGTGCGCGGCAGCATGGCGCGTGCGCTCACCGACATGCCTTTCCAGGCGACGCGAAGCCCGTTCAGCACCGGCCTGACCTGCGCAGCGATCCTTCGGTCGCCGACCGTGCCGCGCCAGACGAGATCGCCCGGCCGCCAGTCGGACGCCACCGTCAGCGCCGTGCCGCCGTCGATCGACAGACCGAGCTCCATCGGAATGGAGATCATGCCTTCGATAACCGAAGCCGAAAGGTAATCCTTGCCGATCTTGACCACCCAGTCGCGTTTCAGCACACCCGAATGCGGCGCCAGCCGCCCGCCGAGCCGGTCGAGCCGGTCGCGGCGCAGCAGTTCGACCGCGGTGGCGATCGCTGCGAGCACGGCCGTTTCTTCGCTGTCAGGCACGATCGGCGCAAAGCCGTCGGGATATTCCTCTGATATGAAGGCGGTCGATATCCGCCCTTCCCGCCAGCGCGGATGCTGCATCAGCGCCGCCAGGAACGGCATGTTGTGCTCGATGCCGTCGACGACAAAACTGTCGAGCGCTTCGGACATGGCGTCTATTGCCGCGAGCCGAGTCGGCGCCCAGGTGCACAGCTTGGCGACCATCGGGTCATAGAACATCGAGATTTCCGAACCCTCGGCAACCCCGGTATCGTTGCGGATGACGACGTCGCCGGACTGTCCCTCTTGCGGTGGCCGGTATCTCGTCAGCCGGCCGATCGACGGCAGGAAATTGCGATACGGGTCCTCGGCGTAGAGCCGGCTTTCCACCGCCCAGCCGTTCAGCTTGACGTCGCTTTGCTTGATGGCGAGCTTTTCGCCGGCTGCTATGCGGATCATCTGCTCGACCAGGTCAATGCCGGTGACGAGCTCGGTCACCGGATGCTCGACCTGCAATCGTGTATTCATTTCAAGGAAATAGAAGTTCTTTTCGCTGTCGACGATGAACTCGACCGTGCCGGCGCTCTGGTAGTCGACCGCGCTGGCCAGCGCCACCGCCTGCTCGCCCATGGCTTTCCGGGTCCTGGCGTCGAGGAAAGGTGAAGGCGCCTCTTCGACGACCTTCTGGTTGCGGCGCTGGATCGAGCATTCGCGCTCGCCGAGATAAAGCGCATTGCCATGCGCGTCGGCCAGCACCTGGATCTCGATGTGGCGCGGATCGACCACGAACTTTTCGATGAAGACGCGGTCGTCACCGAACGAGCTTTTGGCCTCCGACCGCGCCCGGTCGAACCCGTCGCGCACCTCGGCCTTGCTCCAGGCGATGCGCATGCCCTTGCCGCCGCCGCCGGCCGAGGCCTTGATCATCACGGGATAGCCGATCTCGCCGGCTATTTTCTCGGCATGACCGGCATTCTCGATGACGCCGAGCCAGCCGGGCACCGTGCTGACCCTGGCTGCATTGGCGAATTTCTTCGATTCGATCTTGTCGCCCATCGCCCTGATCGCTCCGGGTTTCGGGCCGATGAAGACGATGCCTTCCTGCTCCAGCGCTTCACAGAAGGAGGCGCGTTCGGACAAAAACCCGTAGCCGGGGTGCACGGCTTCAGCACCCGTCGCCTTGCAGGCGGCGATGATCTTCTCCGGCACCAGATAGCTTTGTGAGGCCGGCGAAGGCCCGATATGTACAGCCTCGTCGGCCATCTCGACATGCACGGCGTCACGATCGGCGTCCGAAAAGACCGCGACGGTGGCGATGCCCATCTTTCGCGCCGTCTTGATGACGCGGCAGGCGATCTCGCCACGATTGGCGATCAGGATTTTTGTGAACATGCGGGTTTTGTTCCCTCGGCTGCCTTTCTTTTATGGGCTTGGCCCGACCGGTCAAGGCACGTAGGCGCATATCCGGGCGCAAGTCGCCTGGTGACGACCAAAACCCGGCACCGAACTGTCAATTCGTCCCATAGTCCAGAACCTGCAGATACGCTAAAGCTCGCCCCGATTGCCGTTTTGGCTTGAGAGGAGAGCCCCGATGAAAACCCGTGCCGCTGTCGCTGTCGCCGCCGGAAAGCCGCTGGAAATCCTGGAGGTCGACCTCGACGGCCCGCAAGCCGGCGAGGTGCTGGTCGAGATCAAGGCGACCGGCATCTGCCACACCGACGAGTTCACCCTGTCGGGCGCCGATCCCGAAGGGATTTTTCCGGCAATCCTCGGCCATGAGGGTGCCGGCATCGTCGTGGATATCGGCAAGGGCGTCACCTCGGTCAAGAAGGGTGACCACGTCATCCCGCTCTACACGCCGGAATGCCGGCAATGCCCGTCCTGCCTGTCCAGAAAGACCAATCTGTGCACCGCGATCCGTGCCACGCAGGGGCAAGGCCTGATGCCGGACGGCTCGTCGCGCTTCTCGATCGGCAAGGACAAGATCTTCCACTATATGGGCTGCTCGACCTTCTCCAACTTCACCGTGCTGCCCGAGATTGCGGTGGCCAAGGTCAATCCCGACGCGCCCTTCGACAAGATCTGCTACATCGGCTGCGGCGTCACCACCGGCATCGGCGCGGTGATCAACACAGCCAAGGTCGAGATCGGCGCCACGGCCGCCGTCTTCGGCCTCGGCGGCATCGGCCTCAACGTCATCCAGGGGCTGCGCCTTGCCGGCGCCGACATGATCATCGGCGTCGACCTGAACAACGACAAGAAGGAATGGGGCGAGAAATTCGGCATGACGCATTTCGTCAATCCGAAGGAGATCGACGGCGATATCGTGCCCTATCTCGTCAACATGACAAAACGCGGCGCCGACCAGATCGGCGGCGCCGACTATACGTTCGACTGCACCGGCAGCACCAAGGTGATGCGCCAGGCCCTAGAAGCTTCGCATCGCGGCTGGGGCAAGTCGGTGGTCATCGGCGTTGCCGGCGCCGGCCAGGAGATCTCGACGCGGCCGTTCCAGCTGGTCACCGGCCGCACCTGGATGGGCACCGCCTTCGGCGGAGCGCGCGGCCGCACCGACGTGCCGAAGATCGTCGACTGGTACATGGACGGCAAGATCGAGATCGACCCGATGATCACCCACACGCTGAAGCTGGAGGACATCAACAAGGGTTTTGACCTGATGCATGAGGGCAAGAGCATCAGGAGCGTGGTGGTCTATTGAGAATTTGCGACGTGGCCGGGAGGAAGCAAGGCAATCGCTTTAGGTCTGCGCCGCCCCTCATTGCCCTGCCGGGCATTTCTCCCCGTATAGTGACGGGGAGAAAGACGCCTTCGCAAAGGGATTTCGCCAATCTGCAGCGTGGCAGAAAGCGTGCCGAGGTTGCGGCCAGCCCCTTCGCCCCGTCACTATACGGGGAGAAGGTGCCGGCAGGCGGATGAGGGGCAGCGCCGACCTTTGACCGCTCGAACATCAATCCAGGCACAATCGCCCGGCTTCATACGCTTGGAACGAACCATGCCCGCACCCGCCATTTACGTCGATGCCGATGCCTGTCCGGTGAAGGCCGAGGTCGAGAAGGTCGCCGAGCGCCATGGCGTCGTCGTCACCTTTGTCTCCAATGGCGGGCTGCGCCCGTCGCGCGACCCGATGATCCGCAACGTCGTCGTGTCCAAGGGCGCCGACGCGGCGGACGACTGGATCGTCGACAATGCCAAGCCCAACGACATCGTCGTGACATCAGACATCCCGCTTGCCGCCCGCACGGTGGCGCTCGGCGCCCATGTGCTTGGGCCGACCGGACGCCCGTTCACGCCGGAAACGATCGGCATGGCGGTAGCGATGCGCGACCTCAAGCAGCATCTGCGCGAGACCGGCGAAAGCAAGGGCTACAATGCCAGTTTCGCGCCGCAGGACCGCTCGCGGTTTCTTGGCGAGCTCGACCGCATCTTGCGGCGTGCGCTGAAATCCGCCGCACTGGGCTAGCGCTTGACCCCGAACCGGAGGTCAGCGCAGCAAAACCGGAATCGATCTTCGGCATCATGCGCACAGTCAAAAGTGCTATACTGTTCGAGCCCTAAGAGACGAGCGGCGGTAAGACGGACCGCCATCAGAGGCCGGGCCATGACGACCGAGACGCCCCTGAAGACACCACTGCACCGCCACATGCAGTTCGCGGTGTCGGCCTGCATCGGTGTAGTGGCACTGGCGATCGCGCTGGTCTTGCGCACTCCGCTCGCCTTTTCGATCGGCGCCAATGCGTTTTTCGCCGCCTACACCGTCATCGTCGTCGCCCAGATGCCGCTGCTCACCGGCCGCTTTTTAAGCAAGAACGCGCGGGCCACCGACCAGCCGGTGCTAGTCATCTTTGCGGTGACGCTGATTGTCGTCACCATTGCCATCATCTCGCTGTTCCAATTGATCAATCGCGAGGGCAGCGCGCATCCTGTCGAACTCACCTTCGCGCTGCTGTCGATCCCCCTCGGCTGGTTCACCATCCACGCCATGACGGCGCTGCACTACGCCCATGTTTACTGGGTCAACGATGAAGAGACCGACCCCGGCAGCAAAGCGAAACAGAAAAAGCCGGTCGGCGGCCTCGTATTTCCCGGTACGGAACGGCCGGACGGCTGGGGAGCCGGTAGCACCGGGCAGTCTGTAATAATTCCGTGATCGGATGAAACATCGCTTTGGCTGGCAACGTATTGGGAGGAAACGATCGGAAAGGCCGACTGAGCGGCCGGAAGGACGCGAAAAAATGCAATCGGTTGCCAGGAGCCAATCCACTGTCGGGCCAGATACTGCCGCGCCGAAAGATGCAACGCTGATCTACCGGCAGTCGCGCTGGACGCGGCTGACGCACTGGCTTTGGGCCATTTCGCTGTTCTTCATGCTGCTTTCCGGCCTGCAGATCTTCAATGCCCGCCCCCAGCTCTATATCGGCAAGGAATCGGGATTCGCATATAACAACACCATCTTCGCCATCGGCGCCGAGAACACCGCAAACGGCCCGCGCGGCTACACCGAAATCTTCGGCAAGCGCTTCGACACAACCGGTGTGCTCGGCTGGTCGGGGCCGGCGGGTCGGGAGACGTCCCGCGCCTTCCCGTCCTGGGCGACAATCCCCTCCTATTACGACCTCGGCACCGCCCGCGTCGTCCATTTCTTCTTCGCCTGGATACTGTCCACGACCTTGGTCGTGTGGCTGGTCGCCAGCCTGGTCAACGGTCATCTGCGCCGCGATCTTGTCCCGCGCATCGACGATCTCAGGCGTTTGCCGCGAGACATCATCGATCATGCCAAATTCAAGTTTCATCACACGCGCGAATACAACACGCTGCAGAAGATGGCCTATGGCGGCGTGATGTTCGTGCTGCTGCCGCTGATGATCATCACCGGCCTTGCCATGTCGCCGAGCATGAACGCGGCGCTGCCATTCCTCAACGATTTGCTTGGCGGCAGGCAGACGGCGCGGACAATCCATTTCGTCGTGATGCTGCTGCTCGTCGCCTTCTTCATCATCCATATGCTGATGATCTTCGCTGCCGGCCCGATCAACGAGCTGCGTTCCATCATCACCGGCTGGTACCGAACCGATCCGCCGGCGCATGGCAGCAAGACGCCGCAGAGGGGTGCGTGAGATGGCGAAGTTTGTGATCAGCCGCAGAAAATTCCTGACCTCGGCCAGCCTCGGCGTCACCGGCATCATGCTGTCGGGTTGCGATGCATTCGACAGCCAGCTTCGTGTCGGCGACGGCCTGCGCAGTTTCCTCGAAGGCGCCAACGGCCTGACCTGGCGCGCGCAACGCCTGCTCGCCGGCGATTCGCTGGCGCCGGAATTTACCGAAGCCGACATTCGCCAGCCGCAGCGGCCGAACGGCGTCACCGCGCCGGACGACGATGTCTACAAAAGCCTGCTCGCCAACAATTTCGCCGACTGGCGGCTCGATGTCTCAGGCCTCGTCGAAAAGCCGCTGTCGCTGACCCGCGAGCAATTGATGAACATGCCAAGCCGCACCCAGATCACCCGCCACGACTGCGTCGAAGGCTGGAGTTGCATCGCCAAATGGACCGGCACGCCGCTGTCGCTGGTGCTTGATCAGGCGGTGGTCAAGCCACAGGCGCGCTACGTCGTGTTCCATTGCCTCGACACGATCGACCGCAGCCTGTCCGGCGACATCAAATATTACGGCTCGATCGACCTGATCGATGCCCGTCACCCGCAGACGATCCTTGCCTATGGCCTGAACGGCAAGCCGCTGCCGGTCGAGAACGGCGCGCCGCTGCGCGTCCGCGTCGAGCGCCAGATCGGCTACAAGATGCCAAAGTATCTCCGCCGGATCGAACTGGTCGACAGTTTCGCCGCGATCGGCGGCGGCAGGGGCGGCTACTGGGAGGACAATGGCTACGACTGGTACGGCGGCATTTGACGCCATAGCTCCGCCATTTCCGATCAGTGTTTGGTGCTTTGCTCAGGCGACCTTGTCGATCAGCGGCTTGAGCACCGGATGGATTTCCGGCGAGGCGTGCTTGATCAGTGTCAGCAGCGCGCGCTCGTTCTCATGCAGCGGCCGGTCGCTGCCGATGCGCTCGGCCAGCCATTCCGCCTCGCACGCGTCGATCGTTTCGGCGCGGCGTGCCAGTGCTTCGGCTGCCTTGTTCTTCGATTCCCATTCGGATTCGATATCGCCCGGCGCGCAGTAGGCTTTCATGATGCCGGCGAGGCCACCCGAAACCATGCGGCCGAAGAAACCGCCGATCTCTGGATCGGCCTGCTCCAGGAAAGCATCTTGCCGCAGCGCCACGTCGCGCACCGGAGCTTCGTAGCCGGCCGAGCACATGACGTAATTGGCGAGCGCCTTGACGAACAGATCATTCCACGATGGATCGTTGTTGGCTGCCGCGGTCCGCTCGTTGATCTTGAACAGCACCTCTGCCTCGGCGCGGGTGATGGCAATGTTGCCGTCGCCGCCATAGGCATAGAGGATGCGGCGCAGAAGCTCGACTTCAGCCTTGGCGATCAGCCCGGGAACCAGCTTACCGCCGTGCATCAGCGGCCCTTTGCCGTCGATGATGGCATGGGCGACCTGCTCCAGCGCATAGGCGCAAAGCCCGTTCGGCGAGGATTTCGCCTTTTCCAGCACATGCACGAGCAGTTCGAGTTCGGTCAGGCTGTCGACCATGCCGTCACGCGAAATCGCTTGGACCAGCCAGTCGGCATTGTCCTGCGAGATATAGCCCGCCGGCTTTTCCTGATGAACGATGAGGTCGGTGATGGCTTCGATGAAAAAATCCGGCCATTCCGCGCATTTGTCCCCTTCTATCGCGTCGAGCGCAAACAGCGCCTCGGCCTCGCTCCGCGTCACCACCCCGTCGCCGAATACCTCGCGGCGCAGCATGACCACGTCTTCCGCTGTGACCCGATTTTTCGAGGCCAGCTCGGCCACCGGAACGCTCTTCAATTCGCCCATTTCGTTTCCCATCCATACGTCACTTGGACCCAACATATCGGCAGTTCCTTGAGAAACCGGCAAACCGCGTGGTTAGCGAAGACTTGTCGGTAAGCTGTCGCTAGCAGGTGACAAGGTGTCGCCGACAGGCTATGGATGACGAGTCGAGGGCTCAAATTGAGTCCTACCTGTTTGCGGGAGAGAGCAGCGAGAGCTGCCGCCGAAGGGGAAATCGCCCGAAATCTCTCAGGCAAAAAGAACCGTAGACGGGAAAGACACTCTGGAAAGTCGGGGCTTTTTTCGCCCCGCGCCGAAGGTGTAAGCGCTGCCGACAGAGTTACGGGGCGCGAGTCTCTCAGGCTTCAGACAGAGGGGCACGGACTGGTCGCCATTCGCGGCCGATTGCGTGCGACTCTGGAGACGACATGACGGGCGACGACACCAAACACCTTCCCCTCGAAGACCTGCACGTGGCCGCCAGTGCGCGCTTTGGCGCGTTCGCCGGCTGGTCGATGCCGCTCACCTATCCGGCCGGCGTGATGAAGGAGCACCTTCATACCCGCGAACATGCCGGCCTGTTCGACATCTCACACATGAAGCTGTTCGAGATCAGTGGCTTGGGCGCTGAAGCACTGCTCAATCGGGCCTGCCCGTTCGACGCCGGCGCGCTTGAGATTTCCCAGTCCAAATACACGTTCTTTCTCAATGAAGCGGCCGGCATCATCGACGATCTGATCGTCACCAGGCTCGGCCGGCAACGCTTCATGGTCGTCGCCAATGCCGGCAATGCCGAAGCCGACGAAAAACACTTGCGCGCCCTTGCCATGGATTTTGACACAAAGGTGGACGCACTCGGCCGCGTCTTCCTGGCGATCCAGGGTCCCGAAGCCTGGGCCGCCCTGTCGCGCGCCGGCATCGAAACCGGATCGCTGCTGTTCATGCACGGCTTCGAGCCGCGCGAAAACTGGTTCATGAGCCGCTCGGGCTATACCGGCGAGGACGGCTTCGAGGTCGGCCTGCCGGAAGCGGATGCGCGAAATCTCGTCGCCAAACTGCTCGAGGACGAGCGAGTGATGTGGGTTGGGCTGGCCGCCCGCGACAGCCTGCGGCTCGAAGCAGGGCTGTGCCTGCACGGACTGGACATCACGCCTGAGATGGACCCGGCCAGCGCCGGGCTGATGTGGGCGATCCCGAAGGAGGTTCGCGCCTCTGGCGCTTTCATCGGCGCCGACGCATTGCGTTCAATCCTGGAGCGCGGCCCGGCGCAGAAACGCGTCGGCCTGAAGCCGGAAGGCCGCCAGCCGGTGCGTCCCGGTGCTGCCCTTTTCGATCCCGACGGCAATCCCGCCGGCCACGTCACCTCCGGCGGTTTCGGCCCCTCGGCCGGCCATCCGGTCGCCATGGGTTATGTCCAGACGGCGCTGGCCAAACCCGGCGCAAAACTCTTCGCCGACGTTCGCGGGACCAAAATCCCGGTCGATATCAATCCCCTGCCCTTCACGCCGCATCGCTACCGCAAAGGATGAACTTCATGGCAAAGACCTATTTCACTGAAGATCACGAATGGCTCCGCGTCGAAGGCGGTATCGCCACCATCGGCATCACCGACTACGCGCAGGAACAGCTCGGCGATCTCGTCTTCGTCGAATTGCCGGAGCCTGGGAAAAAGCTGGCCAAGGGCGATACCGCAGTCGTGGTCGAATCGGTCAAGGCGGCATCGGACGTCTATGCGCCGGTCGACGGCGAGATCACCGAGGCCAACGCCGCGCTTTCGTCTGATCCGTCCCTGGTCAATTCGGCGGCGGCCAGCGACGGCTGGCTGTGGAAGATGAAGCTGGCCGATGAAAGCCAACTCGAAGGTCTCCTGGATGAGGCCGCCTACAAAGCCCATATTGGTTGAGAGAGCAGGACCAGGAAAGATGACTGCAGCACCCTACTCCTTCTCGGCCCGCCATATCGGCCCCGGCCTCAATGATGTCAGAGCCATGCTGGCGACGATCGGCGTTCCGTCGGTCGAGACGCTGATCAGCCAGGCTGTGCCGAAATCGATCCGGCTCGACCGGCCGCTGGCCTTGCCGGCCCCGGCGAGCGAAGCCGAGGCGCTGGCCGAGCTGTCAGCGACAATGGCGAAAAATACAGTTTTGAAGAGCTTCATCGGCGCCGGCTATCACGGGGTCCACGTGCCGCCGGTCATCCAGCGCAACCTGTTCGAGAACCCGGCCTGGTATACGGCTTACACGCCCTACCAGGCCGAGATCAGCCAGGGCCGGCTCGAAATGCTGTTCAATTTCCAGACCTTGGTCACCGAACTGACCGGGCTGCCGGTCGCGTCGGCCTCGTTGCTCGACGAGGCGACGGCGGTGGCCGAAGCAGTCGGCATCGCGTTACGCCACCACCGCGACAAGCGGACCAAGGTGGCGCTGGCCGGCACGCCGCATCCGCAGACGCTTGACGTCGTGCGCACCCGCGCCGAGCCGCTCGGCATCGAGGTCGACGGTGACACGATCGACGACAACACAGCCGCTCTGCTGGTCTCCTGGCCCGATACGTTTGGCGTCTATGGCGACCACAGGGCGGCAATCGAGAAAGCCCGCGCCACCGGCGCGCTGGTCGTCTTCATTGCCGATCCGCTCGCCCTGACGCTGACCGACGCGCCGGCTGCGCTTGGCGCCGACATCGCCGTCGGCCCGATGCAGCGCTTCGGCGTGCCGATGGGCTTTGGCGGGCCGCATGCCGCTTATTGCGCCGTTTCCGACAGGCTGACGCGGCTGATGCCCGGCCGCCTGGTCGGCCAGTCCACCGACAGCAAGGGCCGGCCCGGCTATCGCCTCGCCTTGCAGACGCGTGAACAGCATATCCGCCGTGACAAGGCGACCTCCAACATCTGCACCGCGCAGGCGCTGCTCGCCAACATGGCGACCGCCTATGCGATCTGGCACGGCCCTGCCGGGCTGCAGGCGATTGCCGGCCGAATCCATGCATTGGCCAACCGGCTGGCTGCCGGTCTCGAGGCAGCAGGAATTTCGGTGCTTGGCGCAAGCCGCTTCGACACCGTGGCGGTGGAAGTGAAAGGCAGAGCCGGGGCGATTGGCGCCGCAGCCGAAAAGACCGGCCGATTGCTGCGCGTCATCGACGCCGACCGCATCGGCATCAGCTTCGACGAAACCTCGACCGAGGCCGATCTGGAAGCGATCGCGGCGCTGTTCGGCGCCAAGCCGGGCGCGGCCGTCGGCAGCACCATGCCCGGAAAATCGCGTGGCAAGGCGTTTCTCACGCAGCCTGTCTTCCGCGAAAACCACTCGGAAACCGACATGATGCGCTTCCTGCGCCGGCTGGCAGACAAGGACCTGGCGCTCGACCGCGCCATGATCCCGCTCGGCTCCTGCACGATGAAACTCAATGCCGCCGCCGAGATGATGCCGGTAAGCTGGCCTGATATCGCCAATTTGCATCCCTTCGCCCCGGCAAGCCATTCGGCCGGCTACCGCGCCATGATCGACGAACTGGAAGCCTGGCTGGCGGAGATCACCGGGTTCGACGCGGTGACCCTGCAGCCCAACGCCGGCAGCCAGGGCGAGTATGCCGGGCTGCTCGCCATTCGCGGCTATCACCGCTCACGCGGCGAAGCTCACCGCACGGTCTGCCTGATTCCGTCATCGGCGCATGGCACCAATCCGGCGAGTGCGGCGATGGCCGGCATGAACGTCGTCGTCGTGCGCTGCACCGAAGACGGCAACATCGACGTCGATGACCTGAAAGCCAAGGCGGACGAGCATGCGCAAGACCTTGCGGCGCTGATGTTCACCTATCCCTCGACGCACGGCGTTTTCGAGGAAGGCGCGCGCGACCTCTGCGCCCTTGTCCACGAGCATGGCGGCCAGGTCTATTTCGACGGCGCCAACCTCAACGCGCTGGTCGGTCTCGCCCGCCCCGGCGACATCGGCGCCGACGTCTGCCACATGAACCTGCACAAGACGTTCTGCATCCCGCATGGCGGCGGCGGTCCCGGCGTCGGCCCGATCGGCGTCAAGGCGCATCTGCAACCCTATCTGCCCGGCCACGTCGTCGAAGGCTCGGGCCATGCCGTGTCGGCTGCACCGTTCGGCAGCGCTTCGATCCTGCCGATCACCTGGATGTATATCCGGATGATGGGCGCTTCGGGCCTGAAGCAGGCGACCGAGACGGCGATCATTTCCGCCAATTATGTGGCGACGCGGCTCGGAGCGCATTTCCCGGTGCTCTACAAGGGCAGGCACGAGCGCGTCGCGCATGAATGCATCCTCGATACCCGCGTGCTCAAGGACAGTGCCGGTATCAGCGTCGACGACGTCGCCAAGCGGCTGATCGACTATGGTTTCCATGCGCCGACCATGTCGTTTCCGGTCGCCGGCACGCTGATGGTCGAGCCGACCGAGTCCGAGCCCAAGCGCGAGCTCGATCGCTTCTGCGAGGCGATGATCGCGATATCAGGCGAGGCAGCCAAGGTGGCGAAAGGCGAATGGCCCCTAGCCGACAATCCGCTGGTCAATGCGCCGCATACCGCCGCCGAGGCGCTGGCCGGCCAGTGGACCCATCCCTATTCGCGCCTGGAGGCGGCCTACCCCGCCGGCGATGCCGACACGTCAGCCAAATACTGGCCGCCGGTGTCGCGCATCGACAATGTCGCCGGCGACCGCAACCTCGTCTGCTCCTGCCCGCCGCTGTCGGAATATCTGGGGGCGGCGGAGTAGACCATGATCCCGAAAAGTGGAATCCGGTTTTCGGACAAGATCATGGTCTAACAAGAAGATAGAAGCCTCAATCAGGCAGAACGCAAGGCCGGCGCGTCGGCCTTGCTCGCCTTGTTCTGGGCGACGACGCGATTTCGCCCGGCGCGCTTTGCCGCATAGAGTGCGGCGTCGGCTTCGGCCAGCACATTGTCGAGACTGGTGCCATCCGTCCCGCCAAAGCCGATGCCGCCACTGACTGTGCTGCGCAACGGACCAAGCTGGGTGGCGACGACTTCCGTGCCGAAGGCGACGCTGATCTTGCTCGCAATGTCGTAAGCTTTCTCTTCAGTCATCCGCGACATGACGAGGACGAATTCCTCGCCGCCCAGCCGGAAGGCGTCGACGCCGGTCCTGGAGTATTTTCTGACGACAGCGGCGAAGCGGCGCAGAACCTGATCGCCGACCGGATGACCGAATACATCGTTCGTCTTCTTGAAATGGTCGAGGTCGAACATGGCGACGGACATGAACGGGCCGAAAATCCGCTCGCCGTAGAATGCCGTCAACGCCCGCCGGTTCATCAGCCCGGTCAATGGGTCGGTCATGGTCTCGGCCTTCAGTTCAATCTGCGCCTGCAAATGGTGCAGGGAGAGCGTCAATGCGCCGAGCCCCGTCATGCAGGCGACCGCCACGGCGGAATTCAACCGTTCGGCCCAGTTGTCGGGCGCAACGCCGAGCACCCATTGGCCCTTGACCAGCAGGACCGCGCCGCAAAGTCCGAAGGACAGCGCACAGACGCCGCTCAGGAACGAAACGACCAGCAATATCCGGCGATCATGACCACCTTTGATCCAGAACATCACCCCGATAAGCGAGAGCAGCGCCGTTACCGTCGCGTAGGTGACGATGAAGCCGACGCCGTCAAAGCCCAGCGACGTCGCGCCTGCGCAAACCACCATCGCAGCCAGGGTCGGCAAGATGGCGCGCCTGTAGTCGTGGACGCCGAGATACTGCATGGCCGACAGGCAGAGGGTCAGAAGGCCCAGGCTGAGAAGCGCAAGCACGATCTGGCAAAGCCAAGGGCTGGGATGCTTGGCATAGTGCCAGAACAAGACCACATGTGCGACGAGCACGAGAATGCCGCACGCCACCGTCAGCACAAAGCGTGCCTGTGGCGCGGTGCACCAGATCGCAAACAGGGTGATGCTGAGGCACGTGCCCGACAACGCTGCCGCAAGCAGGAGCGAACTGTAATCCAACATGCGTAAGCGACAGCCTCTTCTCGGGTTCTGCCGCATTCTAGGTCAGCAGCAATCCGCGAATACCCTTTTTCGGCCAACCTTCCGGCGTAACCTCCGGACAAGGTTTACAAAGCGTCGATGCCCTCGGCCCATTTCCGCCGCTTGGTTGTCGAATGGTTTTGCAGTAAGAGGCTCTATCCTCGAACGTAACGGGAACCTCCGTCGCCTGCCCGCAAAAAGCGTGGCAGTATCGGGTGGTGATTCGCAGCATCGCAATCCAGGACCAGCATGAACGACAGCAACGATCTTTTCGGCAATTTGGACAAGCAGCCGCAACCGGTTCGCGCCACCGCGCGCCCGGCCGACCCGCTGGTGCAGGCGGCGAAGCGCCCGGCATCCCGCGACGGCAGCGAGAGCTACAGTGCCGCCGACATCGAGGTTCTGGAAGGGCTGGAGCCGGTGCGGCGGCGGCCCGGCATGTATATCGGCGGCACCGACGACAAGGCGATGCACCATTTGTTCGCCGAGGTCATCGACAATTCGATGGACGAGGCGGTCGCCGGCCACGCGACTTTCATCGACGTCGAGCTTTCGGCCGACGGATATCTGGCGGTGACCGACAATGGCCGCGGCATTCCGGTCGATCCGCATCCGAAATTCAAGAAGCCTGCGCTCGAAGTCATCATGACGACGCTGCATTCCGGCGGCAAGTTCGACAGCAAGGTCTACGAGACCTCGGGCGGCCTGCACGGCGTCGGCGTCTCCGTCGTCAACGCGCTGTCGGACCATCTCGAGGTCGAGGTCGCGCGCGGCCGCCAGCTCTATCGCCAGCGCTTTTCGCGGGGCGTTCCGGTGACCGGCCTGGAACAGCTCGGCGAGGTGCATAACCGCCGCGGCACCAGGATACGCTTCCATCCCGACGAGCAGATCTTCGGCAAGGGTGCTGCTTTCGAGCCGGCGCGGCTCTATCGGATGACGCGCTCGAAGGCCTATCTGTTCGGCGGCGTCGAGATCCGCTGGACCTGCGACCCCTCGCTGATCAAGGAGAAGGACACGACGCCCGCCAAGGCCGAGTTCCATTTTCCCGGCGGCCTCAAGGACTATCTGAAAGCCTCGCTCGGCGACGAATTCCAGGTCACCCGCGAAATCTTTGCCGGCAAAAGCGACAGGCAAGGCGGCCACGGCTCGCTCGAATGGGCGGTGACCTGGTTCGGCGGCGACGGGTTCCTCAACTCCTACTGCAACACCATCCCGACCGGCGAAGGCGGCACCCATGAGGCTGGCTTCCGCAACGTCTTGACGCGCGGCCTGCGCGCCTATGCCGAGCTGGTCGGCAACAAGCGCGCTTCGATCGTCACCTCGGAAGACGTCATGATCTCGGCGGCGGGCATGCTGTCAGTGTTCATCCGCGAGCCGGAATTCGTCGGCCAGACCAAGGACCGGCTGGCGACGATCGAGGCGATCAGGATCGTCGAGGCCGCGATCCGCGACCCCTTCGACCACTGGCTGGCCGACAACCCGCAGGAAGCTTCGAAGCTGCTCGAATGGGTGATCGCGCGTGCTGACGAGCGGGTGCGCCGCCGCCAGGAAAAGGAAGTCTCGCGCAAGAGCGCGGTGCGCAAGCTGCGCCTGCCCGGCAAGCTCGCCGACTGCACGCAGAATGCCGCGGCCGGCGCCGAACTCTTCATCGTCGAGGGCGATTCGGCCGGCGGCTCGGCGAAACAGGCGCGCGACCGCGCCAGCCAGGCAGTGCTGCCGCTACGCGGCAAGATTCTCAACGTCGCCAGCGCCGGCAACGACAAGCTGGCTGGCAACCAGCAGATTTCCGACCTGATCCAGGCGCTTGGCTGTGGCACGCGGTCAAAATACCGCGATCAGGATCTGCGCTACGACCGGGTCATCATCATGACCGACGCCGACGTCGACGGCGCCCACATCGCTTCGCTGCTGATCACCTTCTTCTATCAGGAGATGCCGAGCCTGGTCCGCGACGGCCATCTCTACCTGGCGGTGCCGCCGCTCTACTCGATCCGCCAAGGCGGCAAGGTCGCCTATGCCCGCGACGATGCGCACAAGGACGAACTGCTGCGCACCGAGTTCACCGGGCGCGGCAAGGTCGAAATCGGCCGCTTCAAGGGGTTGGGCGAAATGATGGCCGCCCAGCTCAAGGAAACCACCATGGACCCGAGAAAGCGCACGCTGCTCAGGGTCGATGTGATCGACGCCGAGGCGGCGACCAAGGATGCGGTCGACGCGCTGATGGGTACCAAGCCGGAAGCCCGCTTCCGCTTCATCCAGGAACGCGCGGAATTCGCCGAGACGGAAGTGCTGGATATCTGAATTTCTTCGGCTCGGCGAACCGCAACGGCAGGTAGTGTCTCAGTTTGAAATTTCAAAGGCGATAGTCGAACTCCCAGCGCCCTAGTCTGGTGAGTTGCGCGCCGATGGCCTGCCAAGTTTCCCCCTCGGTCGCAGCACAACGATCCCTGAGAAACTTTTCGAGCTCGACGTGGTCGAAACGCGGCATGAAAATCACACTTTCCGCCGCAAATACCTTGCTGCCCTGAGATCGAAGGAACCAATTGGGAGAGCAGACAGTCGCTGTAAATGCGTCGGCGCTGTTATCTCCTTCTGGACCGGCATAGAAATCAATAGTGACGGAGAAGTCAGTGGGATCGCGCGGGTTCCACGTATCGAGGGCAAAAGCTCCGGCATCGGTATCTAGAATTCGGTGGCCCTTGTACTGTGCTCTCATGGCAGCAATTTTTCTTGCTTCTTGTACGGGCCGCGCTTGCCGGGCTTCGGTGCAACAGCGTCCATCTTCTCGCAAAGGTCATCCATTGACCAGAGAGTTTGCGACACGCCAGCGGCCATTGCCGGGGTCATTTTCAGCGCCCTATGCACTTTGGTCTTGGTCGCGCCAGTGCAAACGGCGGGGCTGTAGCGGCGCTCTGGCGAGGTCCTCTTGCCTTCTGTGGAGCGCATCGAAGAACCCTCGCAAAGCACGGTGAGGATTTGGACACGGGTTTCAGGGGCAGCTTGTGCCAAGCATGAAAGTTCATCACACCTTCCGTAGACCTACCCGGCCGGTTGGCTTGGGCGGCGTCGGATCGCCCGTCAACCCAAACACTAGGTTTTCAAGCTCCTCGGGAGGCAAATGAAGGTCTGCCGCGATGCGATTTTTTGGGACCTTCTCGCTCCATAGCGTCGTGAAGACAGCCTTCCACACGACCGATTCTTCACGAGGCACGCTATTCGGCTCATTGTGTCGATAGCCGCGCTCATTCATCTGAATGCAGAACGTGCGATACTGCCAATCGCTAAGTATCCCAAGCTTGTGCAACCGGTAAGCTAGCGCCGCTGTAGAGACTCCCCAACGCTTCTTTGCGATAACGAGATCGTCCAGTCGAGCGACCGAAGGAACCCGAGATTTGATGTCGGCTGCCGGCATCAAAAACGAGGAGGCGAAGCTGTTGGCCTCGATTTCGGCTTCCCGCCCTTGCTGAGGCCCGCCATGCCGATGCAGTACCAAATGTGCCAGCTCATGAGCAGCATCTAGCCGACTGCGGTCCGCCGACTTGAAGGTGTTCAGGAAGATGTAGGGAACATCGTTCCGCCAGCACGAAAAAGCATCCACGTTCTTGGTGTTCTCAGCCAGAGAGAACACGCGCACGCCTTTCGACTCCAACAACTTGATCATGTTGCTGAGAGGTTGTTCGCCCAATCCCCAAACTTCACGAAGCGTTCGTGCCGCCGCCGCTGGGTCGCGCTCGTGCGCCAAGTCTATCAAGACTGGTTCGGGTAGGTTGAATCTCTCTGAGATGTAGTCCGAAAGGAGATACGCGAACGACCCCGATGCAAGCGCTGCGTCGCGCTCGCGGGCTGTCATAGTCGTCAGGCTGCGAAAGCTGGCCGCGTCCTTGGTGACTTCGTCAACGTCGTCGCCGAAAAAGAACTCGCGCGGAAACCGCAACACCGCCGCGATGGCATCGACCGTCTCGGAAGACGGTTCATTCTTCTCTCCCTCAAGGCGCGTAATGGTAACTGGCGACATGCCAAGCAGTTGAGCGAATCCTCTGCTGGTGAGCCTCCGCCGTTTCCGAGCGAGGCTCATTCTCTGACCACTGAACATGGCTGCTACTTCTTGCGTGTGACGTTGATTTCGAAATCCTGGGCAGGGGTTTCGTCGTCATCCTTCTTGGGCATGATGCTAGCCCACTCGCCTGGCTTGATGATGTAAATTCGTTCGTTGAACTCTTTGAACTGCTTTTCCTCGATGCTCTTGGGGAACGAAAGTTCCGCCCGAACATCATCGCCGTTGATATAGACGCAGAAATACCAGAGCGAGGCGTTCTCGCGCGACTTGCGCTGCTCGTCTTCCGCATCAAACTCTGGGAATAAGTTTTTCTGCCCGAGATCGACCGCACGCGTCGCCGCCGGCCCTTTGTCGGAAATAGCCTTGGGGTCGCGTGCGTCTTCGCAGGCGCTGTCCGCATTCTGGAAAACGATCTTCATCCCGGTCTTGGGATTATAAACCGCTTCAATATTTCCGGTGCGGTCGATTTCCCAACCTTTGAGCCGCAGGGTATCGCGCAAGGCACCTGTGCCGTGGATGTAGGAAAGTTGACCGGCTGCATTGAGCGGGAAATTGAGCACGAAGCTCGCCTTGGCCGCGACCGCGCGCTTTGCCACCTCGATAAACTCGCCAGCCGTCAGGCCGAAGTGATCGAGGCGGGAGCCGACTTCATAGTCCTGAGAAACAATGCGGGTTGGCACGAATCGACCTCATGTTAATTTTTTCTTCCTCATTTGTGGAGGAGAAAATTAACATGGTCAAGCGCCATCTACTTTCTCCAGCGACTTTCCGCCGCCTACTTGGCGGTCTCGGCTCGCCGCTCTGGCGTCACGTTGACGGCGCGTTTCTTACCACCCTTGGAACCAAGCTCTTGGCGGCGGCGCTCTTGCCGTCGTCCTGCACGTCATCGGCTTCCTCGCCGGTGGCAATGCGCGTGACGCGGACGGCATTGCCGAGCACGTCAGCGGGGCGCTTTCTGGCCTTTAGGACCTCTAGGCATTGTTCATTCGCTTTTTCAACGCAATAGCGTTGGTAAGGTGACCGACGGCTTCCTCCATATCGGCCAGTTGCTTAGCGGTGAACTTGGGGCCAATCTTGCCTACCATCCGCGCGCATTCTTTTGCGGCGGAAATCGTCTCTTTTGCATCATCGCCGCAGCGAACAGTGTGACGCCAACGCCACCGAATTGCCAGAGAGCTAGCGATTCATTGAATAGCGTCCGATATGTTGGGAAATCGGGGAGCGCGACCGCGATTTGCGCGGCTGGATTCGCCAACTGCATGCGTAGCGCATGAGGCTGCGCCAATAGGGAAGGATTGGTGGGCTTCGGCTAGGCGCATGGATCCGCGCAAATCTTTGAACCCCACGCAGCTTGGCTACGGACATCCCGTTACGAGGGCACTTACTTCCAGAAAGCCATCTATAGTCCTGTATTTGTATTCTAACTCACCGCCTTTCTGAATGAAGTCGGTCATTCCCTCTGGGCTACACACCCTTCCCTTTGTCGCCACAAGCAGCCCATCGTTGTAGTTTGCCTGCGAGACGCCAAGAGACTGCACATATGCATCCATCTGGGCTTTTGTCTCGGACCACACCGCATAGACGATCAGCCTCCTGCCTGTTGCCGCAACGGCGTTGATCGTGAGCGTCGAATTTATTGCTTTCGGCAGCGTGGGTGCCAATGTCTCCTGAAGGCTAGCGGCGAATTTACAAAGATCGTTCGTTTTGTCCTTAGATTGGCAATCGTCGTCTGCCATTGCTGAACTGGGCAGCGTTAGCGCGTTTAGCACCATAAACGAGGTCAACAGCAAACTGCTCACACTGTACTTCAACCCGTCCTCCTGCGCATTGGCACACCTTATCGAGTCGCCGGAACGTTAGCTATGCACCCAACAGATGCCTACCGCCTCGGCGTCAGGCGACCCGATGACCCGTCACTTCACAGCGACAGGAATGGAGCTGGTGGGCGTCGTGACGCTCGATGTGAATGGCCTCTTAAATCGCCAGCGCCCGGATAACCTGCTCGCTCAAATAGGTCGCGTTTTCGGGACCCGGATTCTGCCCGAAGGCGTGCGTCCCTGATGCACGATCGCCAACCGAAGGGCACTAGCGATGGTCCGGTGGTCAGACATCCAGTTGGCGCCCGTCCCGCGCGACGTCATACGCGATCGTATACCGCGAACCCCAGCTTGCCGCCAATTCACTCGACGTGGTCGAGAGGATTGTGGCAGGAATTCCGACTTCATGCTGAATCGTCCAACCGACGAGCGGATCGAGCAGTTCCGGCGTGGCGTCGTTGGGCAAAGCAACGAGAACATCCCAGTCGCTGTCAGGTCGATTGTCGCCCCGCGCTCGGCTGCCGAACAGCCATATAGAATCGGGGCTCAACCGAAGCCTGATCTCATCGATCAACGGCTTGATCTCTGCCGGAACCTTAAGGCGTTTCGAAGCAAAATCGTGCATGGCCCTAAAATAGTAGCAGTTTTTTGCGCCTACAACGCAACGCAATCGCGGCTACCAAACCCAAGCTAGTGGTGAAGACCTGACGCTTGTACCCATGTAGAAGGACGCGAGACGACCTTGCCGGTCAGCGCATAAGCTCGGTCGATAAGAAGTCTGAGGGACTGGAGCCGAGATGCACGCCCGCTGGATCGAGACCTTTGGCCTACCAGCCTTCCTTCGAAAGGCAGCCAGACTACTCTTGTGCGGTATCATTGGTTGTCTTGGAGTTTTTCATTCGCATGCCGGCCAGTTGGTGAAGTTCAAAAGCGCCACATCCCAGCTGACACCGTTTCAGACGCGCATGGCGCGGCAGCGAGGCGAAGAACCAAAGATTTTTCCCGGCGTGCCGATACAAGGATTCCTGGGACGCCCAGCGGGGGATGGACCGTTCCCGGCTGTCGTCCTGCTTCACGGCTGTGCCGGCCTTGGCCTCCGAGAAAGAGAGGCCTGGTCAAGAAGATTGTCGTCCTGGGGGTATGTCGTATTAGCCGTCGACAGTTTCACGACGCGCGGCATCCGGCATACCTGCGACCGGCTGTTTTACGATCGGGTCAACGACGCCTACGGCGCCTTGGAATTCCTCACCACGCTCGGCTTCGTCGACTCTCGACGCGTCGCGGTAATGGGGTTGTCCGCTGGCGGAATCGCTGTGCTGCAAGCCGTCCAGCTTGGCGCTGCGGAAGCGCTTATGAAGCAGAAATTCCAAGCTGCGATTGCCTACTACCCCTCATGCTCGGTGACGAGTGGTGAGATGGCCGTTCCGACCTTGATCCTAGTCGGCGAACGCGACGATTGGACCCCGGCGGCGGCCTGCCGGAAAATGATGGAGCAACGCAGCGGCAAAGGGAGCCCCGTCAAACTTATCGTCTACCCGGACGCCACGCACTCATTCGACGCCGAGAACCTGAAAACGGGCATCTCGTCCTTCGGCCACTTCCTGCAATACAATGAACTCGCCGCCAATCGCTCGTTTCAGGATTCACACGTTTTCCTGAGTGAAACGCTTGGACACTGATCCAGACAGACACTTGTGCCGCAAGGCCGCTTTCCGTCACCCCGTTGCGGACCTTAGACGTTGTCGCGATGCGCCACTTCTGCGACGGTACAAAATCGATACGAAACCGTCGATTTTAATCTGGATGTTGCTAAGGGAAGAACATTGGTGCCTGCTATTAGAATCGCTGTCGCTGGCGCGCAGGGCCACATGGGCAGAGCATTACTCGCTGCAGTGGCCGCAGCACCTGCCTTTTCGCTCGTAGGAGGCTTCGGACGCCCCGAAAAAGTCGTCGACGGATTGATTGATGTTGACGCAGCGCTCCGCGCTGCGGATGTCGTCGTGGATTTCACGACCGGCCAAGCATCGGCGGCGCTTGCAGAAAAGTGCGCCGCGATGGGTCGACCAGCAATGGTGATCGGCGCAACAGGGTTTGAGGACACTCACCTCGCTCGGATCGCCGAGGCGGCACGTAAAATAGCGATCGTGCGTTCAGGCAACTTCTCCCTTGGCGTGAACATGCTGGTGGGCCTAGTTGAGCGCGCCGCGCGCTCTTTCCCAGCTGAAGTTTGGGATATCGAGGTCCATGAAGCTCACCATCGCCGGAAGATCGATGCACCATCTGGAACGGCGCTGATGCTAGGCGAAGCAGCAGCCAGCGGTCGGGGCGTTCCGCTTGCTCCCGTCGAACGGCGCGGGCGCGATGGTATTATTGGCGAGCGAGCGCTTGGTGAAATCGGGTTTTCCGTATTGCGAGGCGGCGGCATCATTGGAGAGCATAGTGTGGTATTTGCCGCCGACGAAGAGATTCTGACACTGTCGCATTCCGCTTTGGATCGCGGCATGTTCGCGCGAATTGCGTTGACTGCCGCACGCTGGGTTTCAGACCATGAACCCGGCGAATACGACATGCAGGACGTTCTCGGGTTGTCGCCAATCTCCCGCTGAGTTTGCAACTGCCGCAAGGACTGCTCTTCATCCATTGCTGCAATTCGATTTGGGTATCAACCGTCAGATTTTCACCACTAGGCCGCCGCGATCGCCAGCGCGTGACCGCGCGCGTTTTCGCGCAGCGCATCGAGGTGGATCGATTTGACCAATCCGGCGAGATCGCCTTCGGCGGACTGCCCGCCCAATTCCTTCAGCATCAGCCAGCTGACTTCCTGGACGCCGGCGAGGCGCTTGCCATTGGCGACCTCGCGCCAGACCTTCAGCGCGCGCAGGATGATGGCGTGCGTGGCCGCGGCCAGGCCAGCGCTGCGGAGCAGCGCCTGCAGCGCCACGTCGTGCCCGCCGGCCAGCAGCGCCCTCACCCGTTGTTCGGATTGCTGGCTGAGCGCGACCAGCGCCGAGCCGAAGAAATCGACCTTGCCGTGCGCGATGGTGCGAATGATGAAGCTTGCGGTCAGGTCGCCGCGCAGGCGCAGATGCTCGATGAGCGCCGCATGTTCTTCCTGGCGCGTGCCTTCGATCAGCGTCAGGGAAGCCTTGACGCAGGCGTCGCGCATGACGCGCTCGGTTCTGGCACGGCCCATCAGCGCCAGGACCAGCGGCGAACCCTTGAGCGTTTCACCAAGTTTTATCAGCAGCATATGCCGGCAGTCAGCGGGCAGACGCGCATCCGATATCAGCGCTTCGCGCAGCGAAGGCAGATGGCCATGGCGTTCGGCGATACGGCGGAAGCTGAGCGAAGCGATGTCGGCGCCGCTGTTGGCGAGAAGCGTGGCGCAGGCTTCCGGCTCGCCGATTTCGGCGATCGCGGCGGCGACCGCCATGGAGACGCGCGGACGACCGGCGATCAGTTTCTGGATCGCCTTCTGGCCGCCGGCAACCCGGTCGGTCAGATCGGCATCGGTAAGCAGCGGCGAACGTGCCAGCACCAGGCTGGCGACTTCCGGCTGATCGGACGCCAGCGCGCTGATGATCTGCAGCGGCGCGTGATGGCTCATCGACAGCGCCTCTGCCATCGCCAGCCGCACTTTCGACGAGGCATCGTCGAGCAGCAGCGTCAGCGCCGCCTCCGCCGCGCAGCGATCCTCGAAAGGCAGTTCGGCATTGATGTAGGCGCGAGCCAATGCGCTTGCTGCCGCGGCGCGCTCAGAGACCCTTGCCGTATGAATCCATTTCAGGAAATGCGAAACAACCATGCCGTCCGCTATGCCCCTAGCCCGAGTCCGTTCCCGCCCCAGTGAAGACCGTAGGCAGAAATAGTTTACGAACGGTTCACCATCTTTGTTAACTGCCCCTCTTTGTTAACTGGCTTGCGAGCGCGGTAGGCAGCGCCTATCAACCCTTAGAGCGACTTGCGCGCTTTCGGACGCACAAAGCACGCTAACACTTTGAAGCATCGTGCTTTCCAAAAATCGATTCCGATTTTCGGGGCGATGCGGCAGCGGAGGAGATCGACCATGGCCGGGCTTTATCTGGAAGAGTTCGTCGTCGGCCACGTCTTCCGGCACACGCTGCGGAAAACCGTCACCGAAAGCGACAACATGCTGTTCTCGGTAATGACGCTGAACCCGCAGCCGCTTCACATCGATTTCGACTTCGCCGCCAAAAGCGAATGGGGCAAGCCGCTGGTCAATTCGCTGTTCACGCTGGGCCTGATGATCGGTATTTCGGTGAACGACATCACCGTCGGCACCACCGTCGCCAATCTCGGCATGAAGGAGACGGTGTTTCCGCATCCGGTCTTCCACGGCGACACCATCCGAGTCGAGACGACGGTGGTGTCGGTGCGCGACTCCAGGTCGAAGCCGGATCGCGGCATCGTCGAATTCGAGCACCGCGCCTACAACCAGGACGACGTGCTCGTCGCCAAATGCGCGAGGCAGGCGATGATGATGAAGAAGGCCTGACCGATGCGCTCGCTGCTGTTCGTTCCCGGCGATTCGGAAAAGAAGCTGGAAAAGGCGATTGGCGCCGGCGCCGACGTGATCATCGTCGATCTCGAGGATTCGGTCGCGCCACAAAACAAAACCTTGGCCCGCGATATCGCCGCACGCTTCATCACCGGACACGGGCATCAAACCAGTTCCGCAATCTATGTCCGCATCAACGATCTCTCGACCGGCCTGGCGGATGACGATCTGGCGGCACTCGTGCCAGTGAAACCCGACGGCATCATGCTGCCGAAGTCGAACAGCGGACAGGATGTCCAGCAGCTCTCGGCCAAGCTCAGGGTGCACGAGGCCGAAAGCGGGGTGCCGGACAGTGCGATAAAAATCCTGCCGATCATCACCGAAACAGCTGCCGGCGTGCTGGCGGCCGCGAGCTACGCCAAGGCAAGTGCGCGGCTTGTCGGCGTGACCTGGGGTGCGGAAGATCTCTCGGCAGCAATCGGTGCGCGCACGGCCCGCGACGAGAATGGCCGCTACACCGATGTGTTCCGCTTCGCCCGCACCATGACCATCCTCGCCGCCGGTGCCGCGGAAGTCGCGGCGATCGACACGGTTTTCCCAGATTTTCGCGACATGGCCGGCTTCGCGGCGGAATGCGCCGAGGCCGAGCGCGACGGCTTCACCGGCAAGATGGCGATCCATCCAGCGCAGGTGCCTGTCATCAACGCCGCCTTCACGCCGTCGACCGAGGCGGTGAAACACTCCCTGGCGATCGTCCAGGCATTCGAGGCGGCTGGAAATCCCGGCGTCGTCGGCATCGGCGGCAAGATGTACGACCGGCCGCATCTCAAGCTGGCCGAGAGGCTTCTGGCACGCGCCAGGGCGGCAGGGATATAACTCCCTGCCAGGTCATTCGGGCAATTTTCTCGGCAGCCAGAGCCACGCGATGACGCCAGTTGCAAGGGTCAGCAGACCGCCGGCGCCGACTGCGACATGTAAACCGGTGAGGAAGGCTTCGTTGGCCCGTACGATAATTTCAGGGTCCGACTGATCAAGTGTTTCGTTGAGCGTGCCGGCCACGCCGGGACCCAACAGCCGGAAGCTCAGCGCGGCCAACGATCCGAGCAGGGAAATTCCCAGTGCATTGCCCAGTTCGTTGCTGGTCTCGGCGATCGAACTCGCCGCACCGGCTCGTTCGGCAGGAACGGCCGACACCGCTATCTCGGCCACCAGGCTAAAGGACAACCCATATCCGACGCCAGCGATCATGGTCGAGGCGATGAAGGCCGCGATTCCGACCTCGGTGGTCGTGAACAGCAGCAGGAGGACGCCGACGCCGATGAGCAGATGTGTGGCAACAAGGGCAGTTTTGCGGCCGATCCGCTCGACGATGCGCGCGGTGCCCACGCAAGTCGCCGTCAGCACGATCGCGCCTGGCAACGTCAGCAGCGCTGCGTTGAAAACATCAAAGCCCAACACCGATTGCAGATAGATGCCCGACAGATATCCGGTGGCCGACCAGACAACCAGCGTAAGAAGGCCGGTCAGGATGGCGATGGAGAAAATGGGGTCTCGGAACAGGTCCAGGTCGAGCAGCGGGTAGTCAATCCTGCTCTGTCTGCGCACGAACAGCTCAAGGGCAAGGATGCCGACGATGCCGATGGTCAACAGTGTCGGCGTGAAGCCATGCGCCGCCGCGCTCTTGAGCGAATATGTGAACAACAGGATACCTGCGAAGGACAATATGAGGCTCACCAGATCGATTCGTCCGTAGGCAGTCGAACGCACCTCCTGCAGCTGTACCGGTGCAGAGATCAGGAAGCCGATCACGACGGGGACATTGATCAAAAACACGGCGCCCCATTCGAATTGCCGCAACAGCAGGCCGCCCATGACAGGCCCGATGGCGAATCCAGCCGCAAAAGTCGCCGCGAACATCCCGATCGCCTGAGCGCGCGTTCGCGGATCGGGGAACAGCGAGCTCACGATCGCCAGCCCGGAGGGCAACAGTGTCGCGCCGCCCAATCCCATTAGGGCGCGTGAGGCGATCAGGCTTTCAGACGTTTGCGAATAGGCTGCGCCGAGCGATCCAGCACCGAAGACCACTGCGCCGATCATGATCAGCTTCAGCCGCCCAAAACGGTCGCCGATATTGCCGAAGACGATCAGCAGCGATCCAACCACGAAACCGTAGATGTCGAGAATCCAGAGTGCTTGGTCGGCGGTCGGCGTGATGGCCGAGGTCACACGCGGCATGGCGAGATAGAGTATCGAGCCGTCCATGGCTACGAGCAGGACCAGGGGCAAGACAGCCATGAGGCCCAACCATGACCTGCGGTCCGTCGGGCGTACAAGTGAAGTATCGGTCATAAGGCACACAAATCCTTTGCGTGCGGCATGCGAAGGCGTGCCGCTTCGGCCGCCGGAGCCAAGGCTGGCGGATGGTTGCGATCGAAGAGTGAACTCTATATACTTAAGGTAAGTTACCTTTGGTATATAGGCATGTCAAGCATACCGAACAAAAGCCAAGCCACGGAGAAACGCGTTCGTCTCAGTCGCGAGCAGCGGCTAAGCCAGCTCCTTGAGGTGGCAAGGTGGCTGGTTCGCGAAGAAGGCACCGACGCGTTGACGCTGCCGCGCCTGGCCGAACAGGCCGGTGTCGCCAAGCCGGTGGTCTATGACCATTTCCGGACGCGCAACGGTTTGCTGACCGCCCTCTATCAGGATTTCGACGCGCGCCAGACGGCGCTGATCGACGCCGCCCTTGAAGGAAGCGCTCCGGGTTTGGAGGAGAAAGCTTCTGTCATCGCATCGTCCTACGTCGAATGCGTGCTGGCCCAGGGCCGTGAGATCCCCGGCGTGCTGGCCGCGCTGGCAGGCTCGCCCGAACTGGAGACCGTCAAGCGGGATTACCAACTGGATTTTATCGAGAGGTGCCGTACGGCGTTGGCCCCGTTTATCGGGCCAAGGGGGGTTATGCAGGCCGGTTTTTGGGCGATGCTGGGCGCGGCCGACACCTTGTCCAATGCTGCCGCGACGGGAGAAATCACCGCTCAACAGGCGCAGGACGAACTTCACGAGACGATCGTTGCTATGATCGAGAGAAGCAATCGTTGACGCATGCATCCTGGCCAAAGGGTTGGAGTTCCACCCGATCCATCGGAGATCAGGTTCTAATCCTTTCCCCAATGAGGCCGGCGCATCGAGAAGATTTCGTTGACGCTGGCATAATCCATATAGCCGAGACGGCCGACATTGCCGGCCCTGACGATATCGAAGATGCCGTCTATCAGGAAGGCATCGTCGACATGCACACCGACGACTTCGCCGGCGACGACGATGGCGCCGGTCGGTGTCCCGTCCAGCGCCTTTGGACGCATGATCTCCGTCACCCGGCATTCAAGCGCCGCGGGCGCCGCCGCCACGCGGGGTGGCGCAACCAGCCGCGACGGCGCCATGGCGAGATCGGCATAGTCGAATTCGGTGACGCCGCGCGGCGCATCGACTGCGGTGCGGACCATTTTTTCAGCGAGATCGCGGCTGACGAGATTGGCGACGAACTCGCCCGTTTCTTCGGCGAAGGTGGCGCTGTCCTTCTCGCCTTCGGACGAAAACCAGACGATGAAGGGCCGCGTCGAAAAAGCATTGAAGAACGAATAGGGGGCGAGGTTGACCTCGCCGGCCTTGTTCACCGTCGAGATCCAGCCGATCGGCCGTGGCGCCACGATCGCCTTGGACGGATCATGCGGCAGCCCATGCCCCTTTGCCGGCTCGTAGAACATTCAGCCCACCCATGGCCCTGCATAATCGGCATAGAGTTTTGCCGGATCCGGCCGCGGCCGCTCCGGCGCCGGCCCTTGGTAGGTGCCGATATGGATGAAGCCGACCACCCGCTCATGTGGCGCCAGCCCCAGGATCGCCCTGCCCTCCGGCACGTCGGAATACCAGTTGCTGATCATGTTGGTGCCATAGCCCAGCGCATTGGCTGATAGCATCAGGTTCATCGCCGCCATGCCGCCGGACAGGAACATCTCCCATTGCGGGATTTTTGGGTTCTCCTTCGGGCTCGACACCACCCCGATCACCAGCGGCGCGCGCGAAAAACGCGCCAGTTCCTGGTTATGGCGGCCTTCCGGCAGCGGCCCTTCGCGCTGTGCGGCAAGTGCCGCCAGCTTCTTGCCGATCTCGACGCGCGCCTCGCCCCGGTAGAGGATGAAGCGCCAGGGCTCGAGCCGGCCGTGGTCCGGCACCCGCGAGGCGGCTGCAATCATCGTCGCGATGTCAGCGTCGCTGGGCGCCGGTTCCTTCAACTCCGGGATCGGCGCGGAATTTCGGGTCAGCAGAAAGTCGATGATCGGCGACGCCATGGGCGCAAGACTCCTTGGAATTTAAGCTGAAGCGCACCATCGGGGCATCGGGCGGCTCGGGCATTGGCGCGGCGCGCCGACAAAGAGCCTCTAGCAGAAGCTGATCAGACTCTTAAGCCTTGAAATTGCCACCGCCTTGGGCTTCAACGCAAGCCATGTTTGAGGGGACATTGCGACTTTTCCTGATCTGGCTCGCAGCCGCACTGTTGATGGTGCCGGTGTCGCTTGCCGTCGCGCAGGATGCGGACGGCCTCGGTGATCTGAAACTTCCCGGAATGTCGAACTATGCGCCCCCGAAAAGCGATGCACCGCTGGCAGCGGCGAGCAGCGGGGCGATCACGCTGTCGGCGCAATTGACCGACAAGGGCGCCGACATCACACGCGGCATCGTCTGGCGCGTCTTCAAGCCTGACGCCACCGGCGACGGCAAGCTGCCGATGGTCGCTTCCGCCCATGGCGGCAGCGCGGTGTTCCAGCTCGAGCCCGGCAGCTATCTGGTCCACGCCTCTTACGGCCGGGCCGGAGCCACCAAGCGCATCACCGTCGGCAAAGACGCCAAGCGCGAAAGCCTCGTGCTCGATGCCGGCGGACTCAAGCTCGACGCCGTGCTGTCAGGCGGGGTGCGCATACCGCCGAAGAAATTGCGCTTTTCGATCTATGAAGGTCAGGCCGAGGCCAATCACGATCGCGCCCTGATCATACCCGACGTCGAGCCGAACAGCGTCGTGCGGCTGAACGCGGGCGTCTATCACGTCGTCTCGACTTATGGCTCGGTGAATGCGGTCATCCGCTCAGACATCCGCGTCGAGGCCGGCAAGCTGACCGAAGCGGCCGTCGAGCATCGTGCGGCGGAGATGACCATGAAGCTGGTGCGCGAGCCGGGTGGAGAGGCGATCGCCGACACCTCCTGGTCGTTGCTCAACGAATCCGGCGACCCCATCCAGGAAACCGTCGGCGCCTTTGCTTCGATGGTGCTTGCCGAGGGCGACTACACCATCATCGCCAAGAACCGCGACCGCATCTACCAGAAAGATTTTACGGTCGTGGCCGGGCAGAACCAGGAAATCCAGGTTTTGGCCACGGAGGCCTCGGCGATCGATCCTCAGGAAGGCGCGGACTAGACGTCCGAACCCTGTGCGGGAACCGGTCCAGCAGCGTATGATTGCCGATCAAGCCGCGTTACGCATGCGTTGCGGCAGAAACTGGCCGCGGCCGCGCGGTTCGGCCGGAGCCAGATCGAAGACAGCCCGGTAAAGCCGCTCGAGCAAAGCCTTGCGGTCGCCCACCTGCTCCAGTTCGTTCCATCCCAGCACGTCGCCGACGCGCACGTCGATCGATTTGCCGGACAGCCGACCGAATTCGTGGATGAGCAGCGAAGTACGCAGCGTCAGCGAAGCCCTGCCGACGAACTTCGCGACGCGCCCGTCACGCTCGGTCAGGTTCATGGGTCCGCTGACCAGGTGGAACAGCCGCCCGTTCTGGCCGGAAAAGTGCATTGGGACAACCGACGCCTTGGCATCCCTAACGAGACGGGCCGGAAACATCTTCCACGGCAGGTCGCGCCCCCGGCCAAAACCTTTCGGCGCGGTGGCGACGCCGCCCGCGGGGAAGACGACGATGATGACGCCGTCTTTCAGCAGCCGCACCGCCTCATGGCGCACCGCCATGTTGTTCCTGAGCGCGTCCTTGGTCTCGGAAAAGTCGATCGGCAGCGAATAGGGCTCCATCTCGCGGATCTTGAGCAGATCCTTGTGGATCATGACACGGAACGGGCGCTGAAGCTGCTCGGCCAGCGACAGCACCGCAATGCCGTCGCCGATGCCGAACGGGTGGTTGGCGACGATCACCAGCGGCGTGTCAGGCAATTTTTCCGGCGGCCATTGGCCGGTGGTCCGCACCCTGACATCGATCAGCTCCAGCATGCGGCTGAACACGCGCTCGCCGCTCGGCGCCACATGGCGGCGCCAAAAGTCATAGAGCGCCGCGAAGCGATCGCGGCCGGACAGGCCTTCGATGGAGTGGATGAACCAGCGCGTCAATGCCGGCTGATGCGGGCTGGCATAGGAAAGCTCGGGAAACGGCCTTTCGCGCATCTTCAGCTTGAGCATGAGGCTCGTTACTAGGCTGGCGTGACAAGCGTATGAATTGGCGGGTATCTGAAAATGGCGGTGGATCGCTCCACCGCCATTTCGTCGACAATCCGGCTGAACTCAGGCCACTCGCTTGCGCCTGCGGTCGGGCGTCACCGCTTCTTCGGCAAGCATCGCCACCGCCTGGCCAAGGCCGAGCGACTCCTGGTCGCGCGAGCCGAGCCGACGGATGTTGACCGTCTCTTCCTCCGCCTCGCGCTTGCCGCAGACGAGGATGACCGGAACCTTGGCCAGGCTGTGCTCGCGGACCTTGTAGTTGATCTTCTCGTTGCGAAGATCGGCTTCCGCCAACAGTCCGGCCGCCTTCAGCTGCGCGACGACCTTTTGCGCGTAGTCGTCGGCATCGGAGGTGATCGTTGCAACCACCACTTGCAGCGGCGCGAACCACAGCGGGAAATGGCCGGAATAGTTCTCGATCAGGATGCCGAGGAAGCGCTCCATCGAACCGCAGATGGCGCGATGCACCATCACCGGCTGCTTTTTTTCCGAATCCGAGCCGATGTAGAAGGCGCCGAACCGTTCCGGCAGGTTGAAATCGACCTGCGTGGTCCCGCATTGCCAGTCGCGGCCGATGGCGTCCTTCAGCACATATTCGAATTTTGGCCCGTAGAACGTGCCCTCGCCCGGATTGACGCCGGTCTTGATCCGGTTGCCCGACCGCGCTGCGATCTTGTCGAGCACGTCCTGCAGCACGCCCTCGGCATGATCCCACATAGCGTCGGTGCCGACCCGTTTTTCGGGACGCGTCGCCAGCTTGACGGTGATTTCATCGAAGCCGAAATCGGCATAGGTCGACAGGATCAGGTCGTTGATCTTGATGCATTCGTCGGCGAGCTGTTCCTCGGTGCAGAAGATGTGGGCATCGTCCTGGGTAAAGCCGCGCACGCGCATCAGCCCATGCAGCGCGCCGGACGGCTCATAGCGATGCACATTGCCGAATTCCGCAAGTTTTACCGGCAGATCGCGGTAGGACTTCAGACCGTGCTTGAAGATCTGGACGTGGCCGGGGCAGTTCATCGGCTTCAGTGCAAACATCCGGTCGTCGTCGGTGTCGTCGCCGGCAACCGTCACCTTGAACATATTGTCCCGGTACCAGCCCCAGTGACCTGACGTCTCCCACAGGCTCTTGTCGAGCACTTGCGGCGCGTTGACTTCCTGATAGCCCTGCTCGTCAAGGCGGCGGCGCATGTAGTTGACCAGGTTCTGGAACAGTCTCCAGCCCTTGGCGTGCCAAAAGACGACGCCCGGCCCCTCCTCCTGGAAATGGAACAGGTCCATCTCGCGGCCGAGCTTCCTGTGGTCGCGCTTTTCGGCTTCCTCCAGCATGGTCTGATAGGCATCGAGCTGCGCCTGATCGGCCCAGGCCGTGCCATAGATGCGGGTCAGCATCGGGTTGTTCGAATCGCCGCGCCAATAGGCGCCGGCCACCTTCATCAGCTTGAAGGCGCTGCCGATCTGTCCGGTCGAGACCATATGCGGGCCGCGGCAGAGGTCGAACCAATCGCCCTGCGCATAGATTTTTAGGTCCTGATCTTCGGGAATGGCGTCGATCAGTTCCAGCTTGTAGCGCTCGCCCTTGTCGGCAAAGATCTTCTTCGCCTTCTCGCGCGACCAGACCTCTTTGGTGAACGGCTTGTTACGCGCGATGATCTCGCGCATCTTCTTCTCGATCACCGGGAAATCATCGGGCGTGAACGGCTCGTTGCGGGCAAAATCATAGTAGAATCCGTTCTCGATCACCGGGCCGATGGTCACCTGCGTGCCCGGCCACAATTCCTGCACGGCTTCGGCCAGCACGTGCGCTGCGTCATGTCGGATGAGTTCCAGTGCGCGCGGGTCTTCGCGGGTGATGATCTCGACCTTGCCGGACTTGCCGAGCGGGTCGGAAAGATCGCGCACCACGCCATCGATCGAGTAGGCGACCGCCTTCCTGGCCAGCGACTTCGAGATCGATTCCGCCAGGCCGGCGCCGGTCATCGCCGCTTCGTAGTCGCGGACGGAGCCATCGGGAAATGTCAGGGAAACGGAATTCAGCATAAAATTCTCCTATCCAGTCCCGCAAACGAGCGCGGGTGGTGAAATGCATCTCGCCCAAAACTGTGCAGCGATTTTTGGCCAACGACATGCATAAAGTAAAAAGCCGGATGCGTCCGGCGGCAGTCTTTTATGGGCAGATTTTCGTGCCGTAAAGGCGAATGGCCGATCACTTGCTCCTGTTCATGAGATTCGGCAGCTCTTTCAGGAACATCGTCCGCGCCTGAGGCCCCTTCGGCGTATCGGAACGTTTCGTATCGATTACCAGGCGGGCAAAGACGATGCTGCGCGCATCCTTGTTCGCCCAGCCGACAAACCAGCCGAGCGAGCGCCAGCCAAGCGAGGACTTGTCGGCGCTTTCGCCAAGCCTGGTGGTCCCGGTCTTGCCCTGCACCGTCCAGCCACCTGACCGGAAGGTCGGCAAGATCGCTTTGGTCATCGCGTGGGCTTTGGCCGAAACCGGCAGTTCGCCGGCAAGCAGCCGGCGCATGAAATTCACCTGTTCGACCGGCGATATCTCAAGCGAAGAATTCACCCACGACCGGGTGAGGCCATCATTCTTGCCGGCATTGCCGGCAACATCGGTGTTGCCGTAGTCGAATTTCGAGACATAGCCGGCAAACCGCTCGTTGCCGAGCCGGCGGGTGATTTCCTGCGAAAACCACAGCACCGAGTCTTTTTCCCAGATCGTCGGGTCGACGGTTTTCTTGTCCCGCTTTGCCGCCTTGAACTCGGGCTTGTAGTCCCAGGCCGGCGTGTGCTCGTCGCTCAGGATTCCCGCGTCATAGCCGATCAGCGCCAAGGGGACCTTGAAGGTCGAGGCGGGACTGAAGCGCTGGTCGCAGACCCCGTCCCGATACAGCGTTTCACCGCTCCCAGCATCCAGGATCAGCGTGCATTCGACCTCCTCCAGCGGCGCCGATTGTGCGCGGATCGGAAAACCAAAAAGCCAGGCCAGAAGGTAGATCACCACAGCGAAAACGAATGGACGGCGGTCAATCTGGCGCATTTGCAATCTCTCCTGATGGCGATCAGGAGCGGCTTAGCGAGGCGTCTTGTCTCGATTTTGTCTTAAATGCGCAACGTGCGGTTAAGGTTTGCAAATCGTAAATAGTCATTGCAATTGACGTAATTTCTCTAGCGCCTTGGGTGCCGGTGCATAGCCCATCTTAGCGGCCTTTCGCAGCCAGGACTCACCCTCGCTAACATTTCTGGCCACGCCCAGGCCATATGCATACGCAAGTCCTAAATTGTGAATTCCGCTCATTTGATTTTGCGCAGCGGCTTTACGAAACCAGACAACAGATTCAGTATAGTCTTGCTTTACGCCGCGGCCATCTCGAAGCATTTCTCCGAGCCCGTTCTGTGCAGGTGCGAAACCTTGTTCGGCCGCTTGTCGATACAGCCTCGCAGCCTCTTCTTCATTCTTTAGCAGCCCGCGGCCCCTCTGATACATAGAAGCCAAACTTGTTATGGCTGGCGCATTTCCCTGTTCAGCCGCCTTGCGGTACCAGATAGCAGCTTGGTGGTAGTCTTCCCGCAGACCGTAACCGAAGTCATAGGCTGCACCTAAATAGCTTTGCGCTCTGGCATAACCTTGGTCGGCGGCTTTACGAAACCAGGCTACCGCCTCTGCATCATTTTTAGGAATGCCCCTACCAACCAAGAGCATTGCGCCTAACCGAGTTTGTGCATCCGCGAGTCCCTGATCCGCGGCCCTACGGTACCAAATGGCTGCCTGTGAAGGATCTTTGGCCACTCCCAGCCCTAGTTCAAGCATTTCGCCCACTCCCACCTCAGCGGGCGCAAAGCCTTGATCGGCAGCTTTGCGATACAACTCAACTGCCTTTCCATGATCCTGCGGCACACCCTGACCATTGAAATAAAGGATAGCCAAATTAGTTTGAGCATGAGCGAAACCTTGGTCGGCGGCCTTACGATACAACTCTGCCGCCTTTCCATAGTCCTGCGGCACACCCTGACCATTGAAATAAAGGATAGCCAAACTAGTTTGAGCATGAGCGAAACCTTGGTCGGCGGCCTTGCGATACAACTCTGCCGCCTTTCCATAATCCTGCGGCACACCCTGACCCCTATGAAAAGAGTTCGCCAAATTAGTTTGAGCATGAGCGAAACCTTGGTCGGCGGCCTTGCGGTATAGTTCTATTGCCTTGGCAACATCCTTAGGAACTCCGTCACCTTGCACGTAAAGCACAGCCAGGTTATTTTGCGCCCGAGCGAACCTCTGACCAGCCGATTTGCTGTACCATTCGGCAGCTTTTTTCAGGTCTTTCTTTATTGCGCCTTGGCCGAAGTGAAACATCCGACCGATGTGAAACTCAGCCTCAGGGTCTCCCTTGTCGGCACGCGGCTGGAACAGCTCCAATGCTGTGGCAAAATCACCTTTTTCGTAGGCGTCACGTGCATCGTCGGCCCAGGCTGAAATAGACAAGGACAGCACCAAGCAAGCAACTGACAAAGATCTCTTCAGCATTAATTTCCCCGCCACCACCATGTTCGCCCGGTGAACGGTAACATTGCTGAATTGATACGGGAAGCTCAGCCGTTTGAGGCCGGATCCTTTTTCCCGATCCGCCAGTACCGCCAGGGCGTGAACCAGACATAGCGCTCGGCCAGCACCTCCGGGACACGGTCGATGCCATGCGTTCCTCCCGGCCCGCAGCGCAGCACGCGGAAAAACCCCATCCAGCCGCCGGCCCATAGCCCATGGCGGGCGATCGCTTCGTGCGCGTATTCGGAACAGGTCGGCAAATGCCGGCAGGAATTGCCGACAAAGCCGGACAGCGTCAGCTGATAAAAACGCACGAGCGAGGTGCCCAAAATTCGGCCGGGCGTCTTGCGCCAAGGGCCCGGCCAGTTGCGTGTATATCGCGGCCTCTGATGCGTGTGATCCGTCGCCATTTGACGGCTACGCCGCCTGTTCGGCGCGCTTCTTCTCGATCTGGCCGATCGCGTCGACCACCGCATCGAAGGTCAGCATGGTCGAGGCATGGCGCGCCTTGTAGTCACGCACCGGCTCGAGATATTTGAGATCGGCGAAGCGGCCTTGCGGCGGTGCGCCGTTTTCCTTCAGCATCTTCAGCATCGTCTCGCGAACGCTGCGCAACTCATCCGCGCTGGCGCCGACGACATGCTGCGCCATGATCGAGGACGACGCCTGGCCAAGCGCGCAGGCTTTGACGTCATGGGCGAAATCGGTGACGATGCCGTCATCCATCTTCAGATCGACGGTCACCGTCGAGCCGCACAGCTTGGAATGCGCGCGCGCGGTTGCATCGGGATGGTCGAGCCGGCCGATCCGCGCGATATTCCCGGCAAATCCCAGAATTTTCGCATTGTAGACGTCGTCGATCATATTTTTCCAATCCGTCGCCGCCGAGCGAACAGCGATTGCCGCAGACGGCCTTCCTTTCGCTCGCAACGATCATATATAATGCTGGTACTCGGGTATGGACAAGGCGACCAACGACCACGTCCCTGCTCAAATTCACTTCACGCCGCTTACGGGCTGGAAACAGGGCACGTTTCTAACACCCGAAAGGTCGTGGTCCGTTCAACTCGTTCCTCCTGAGAGGGGAACTACGGGAGACGCCTTTATGGATGCCGTCATCAAGAAATTCATGCCCCCTTCCGCCTATATGGAAAAGCCGGTCACCGATCGGCCGACCGAAGCCGAAGCCGAGGCCGCGGTTCGCACGCTGTTGCGCTGGACCGGCGACAATCCGGACCGGGAGGGCCTGGTCGATACGCCAAAGCGTGTGGTGAAGGCCTATCGCGAAATGTTCGGCGGTTACGACAAATGCCCGGCCGAAGAACTCGGCCGCACCTTCGAGGAGGTCGCCGGCTATGACGATCTTGTTCTCGTCAAGGATATAACGTTCCATTCGCATTGCGAGCACCACATGGTGCCGATCATCGGCAAGGCGCATGTCGGCTATCTGCCGGACGGCAAGGTCGTCGGCCTGTCCAAGATCGCCCGCGTCGTCGATATCTTTGCCCAGCGCCTGCAGACCCAGGAAGCGATGACCGCACAGATCGCCGGCGTCATCCAGGATGTGCTCAATCCGCGCGGCGTCGCCGTCATGCTCGAAGCCGAGCATATGTGCATGGCGATGCGCGGCATCCGCAAGGAAGGCTCCACGACGCTGACCTCGACCTTCACCGGCGTCTTCAAGGACACGCCCGAGGAACAGGTCCGTTTCCTCACCATGGTGCGCGGCGGCAGGGGCTGAACGAGCCTCGCCGGCCGCCAGCCATGGTCGCGAGAAATGAGAGCCGGTTCTCGGATCAGATCATGGCCAAACAACAAGACAGAGCCTCGCCCGTTCCGATCCGATCGGGCTCGGCGAGGCTCTGAACAAGGACCGGCGATGTCGGCAGTAGAATTTCCGAAAGCTCCATCAGACAAGAAAACACTGGAAGAAAGCACGGTCTTTTCGCCGCGCTTCGATGCCGGCGGCCTGGTCACAGTCGTCGTCACCGATGCCGAAGACGGCATGCTGCTGATGGTCGCGCATATGAACGCCGAGGCGCTGGCGCTGACATTGGAAACGGGCATCGCCCACTACTGGTCGCGCTCGCGCAGCGCTCTGTGGAAGAAGGGCGAAACGTCCGGGAATGTCCAGAAAATCGTCGAGATGCTCACGGATTGTGACCAGGACGCAATATGGCTGCGCGTCAAAGTGATGGGCCACGACGCAACCTGCCACACCGGCCGGCGTTCCTGCTTTTATCGGACGGTGGGACTGATCGACGGCAAGGGGACGCTTGCCAGCGATGGCAGCAAGCCGCTGTTCGATGCGCAAGAAACGTATCGAAAGCCTCATGAACCATTTATTTGAACCATTCGCCGAACTGCAATCACGTATATTCATGATTTCGATACGGCCTGCCGATAATTTAGCCGCGGGACAAGGGAGATTGTGATGCTCGAATGGGCGTCATTGCATAACAGACCTGACGTTCGGGAGGCCAATGGCCTGTCATCGTCCGCCGGTGCATCCGAAAAGAGTCCCGCCAGGAAAACAGGCATTTCGCTGGCGCTGGGCGGCGGCTGCGCGCGTGGCTGGGCCCATATCGGCGTGCTGCGCGCGCTCGACGAAGCCGGCATCGAAGTGTCGATGATCGCCGGCACCTCGATCGGCGCGCTGGTCGGCGGCTGTTACCTTGCCGGCAAGCTGGATCAGTTGGAAGAATTCGCCAGAAGCCTGACCAAGCGGCGCATTTTTGGTCTTCTCGATCTCAACCTGCGCGGCAGCGGACTGTTCGGCGGCATGAAGCTCGATGCACGGCTGCGCGAGCACATGGCCGGCATCCGTTTCGAGGATTTGCCAAAACCTTTCGTCTGCGTCACCACGGAGATCCGCACCGGCCATGAAATCTGGCTGTCGGGCGGCTCGCTGATCACCGCCATGCGCGCCTCCTACGCCCTGCCCGGCGTGTTCGAACCGGTCAGCTGCAACGGTCGCGTGCTGGTCGACGGTGCGCTGGTCAATCCGGTCCCGGTCTCGGTCTGCCGCGCCTACGAGCAGCCGCTCGTGGTCGCGGTGAACCTTCACTACGATCTGTTCGGCCGCGCCGCCGTCATCAAGCACAGCGCCGGCGAACTGGTCGTCGAGAAGGACGCGCCAAGGCCCGGCCTGATCGACACAGGGCATCAGTACCAGACACGGCTCGGCATCACCGGGGTTATGGTCGAAGCCTTCAACATCATCCAGGATCGCATTTCGCGGGCGCGACTTGCCGGCGACCCGCCTGATATGTCGCTGCAGCCAAAGCTCAGCCACATCGGCCTGACCGAATTCCATCGCGCCGACGAGGCGATCCGCATCGGCTATCAGGTGACGATGGCGCAGATCGACGAGTTGGCCCGCCTGCAGGCGGTTCTCGCCTGAAGCGCGACCCGAACTGAAGGTCCGCGCAGAAACGGAAGCTATCCTCAGGCGCGCGCGGCATCGACGATGCGGAACTGCACCGTGCGGTTGCCGTTCCAGTGATTGCCCGACAGCGAACCGGCGACATGCACCGGCTTGCCCCTGTTCTTGAACAGGAATTCGCCGAGCGCCGTATCGACGGCGCGAAACGCGATCGCCTGGATGCGGCCGCCGCTTTCCGACTGCAACTCGACGCGGATGTGATTGGTGCCGACCGGCCTCGCATCGGCAAGGCGATGGCGCGGCAGCGCGAAGACCGGTGCGACATGCCCGGCGCCGAACGGGCCGGCTTTCTCCAGTGCATCGAGCAGGCCAAGCGTCGCGCCTTCGGCGGCCAGCGCGCCGTCGATCGCCAGGCTTTCCTCGCCTTGCAGCCGGAACACCTCGGCCGCCGCTCGTTCCTCGAAGAAGGCCCTGAGCGCGCCAAGTTTCGCCCGCTCCACCGTGATGCCGGCCGCCATGCCATGGCCGCCACCCTTGACGATCAGCCCGGCAATGGCCGCCTCGCGCACCAGCCGGCCAAGATCGAAGCCCGACACCGAACGGCCGGACCCGGTGCCGACACCATTGGCGTTGAAGGCGATGGCGAAAGCCGGCCGGCGCGCATGGTCCTTGAGCCGCGAGGCCAGCAGGCCGACGATGCCCGGATGCCAGTTGGAGCTGGCGGTGACGACGATGGCCGGGCCATTGCCGCCGGCAAGCTCGGCATCGGCCTCGACGCGCGCCGCGGCCAGCATTTCCAGTTCCAGCTGCTGCCGCTCCTGATTGAGCCGGTCCAGCGTCTCGGCGATGGTGCGGGCCTCGACGGGATCGTCGGTGGCGAGCAGGCGGCTGCCGAGTGCTGCGTCGCCGATGCGCCCACCGGCATTGATGCGCGGGCCGATCAGATAGGCCAGATGAAAGGTGCTGACCGGCTCGCCGATGCGCGAGACCCGCGCCAACGCCGCCAATCCTTCGTTTCTCTGCTGGCGTGCGATCTGCAGTCCCTTGACCACGAAGGCGCGGTTGACGCCGGTCAGCGGCACCACGTCGCAAACGGTGGCCAGCGCAACGAGGTCGAGCAAGCCGAGCAGGTCCGGCGGTGCGGCATCGGGCAACCGGCCGCGCAGGATCCTCGCCGTCTGCACCAGCGCCAGGAAGACGACGCCGGCGGCACAAAGATGGCCCTGCCCCGAAAGGTCGTCCTCGCGATTGGGATTGACGACCGCAACCGCTGCCGGCAACGGACCGCCGAGCTGGTGGTGGTCGAGCACCACGACATCGGCGCCGGCAGCGTTCGCCGCGTCGATGGCCACAGTGCTGTTGGTACCGCAATCGACGGTGACGATCAGCGTCGCGCCGCGCGAGACGAGTTCGCGCATCGCTTCCGGATTGGGGCCGTACCCTTCGAAGATACGGTCCGGTATGTAGATCTCCGCAGGCACCGAGAAATGCGTGAGGAACCGCTTGAGCAGCGCCGACGAAGCGGCGCCGTCGACATCGTAGTCGCCGAAGATCGCCACCTTTTCCCTGGCAATGACTGCCCCGGCGATGCGGGCGGCGGCCTTGTCCATGTCGGTCAGCGACGCCGGGTCCGGCAAAAGATAGCGGATGGTCGGATCAAGGAACCGCTCGGTCTGCTCGGCGGTCACGCCGCGCCCGGCAAGCACGCGCGCAACGATGTCCGGCACGCCATAGCCTTGCGCAATGGCAAGCGCGGTCATGTCCTGCCGCTCGGTCAACCGGTGTTCCCAGGAAACACCTGATGCCGACTGCCTGACATCGAGGAATATACGGTTTTCGCCCGTCATGCGACGCGCCGTCTGCGGATTGTCATTTCTCACAATATGCGACGGCCAGCCCGAGTCGAGAATCAAAACTTTTCCAGATCCTGGTGCCTGGCCTTGATCTCGCGCACGGTGCGCGACGACGAGCGCAGCACGATCGTATGCGTGGTGATAAAATTGCGGCCGAACTTGACGCCGGCCAGCATGTTGCCGTCGGTCACGCCGGTTGCCGCGAACAGCACGTCGCCGCGCGCCATGTCTTGCGCGCGGTAGACCCGCTTCGGATCGAGGATGCCCATCTTCGCCGCGCGCGCCAGCTTTTGCGGCGTGTCGAGGATCAGCCTTCCCTGCATCTGGCCGCCGGTGCAACGCAACGCTGCCGCCGCCAGCACACCCTCCGGCGCGCCGCCGGTGCCGAGATAGATGTCGATGCCGGTTTCGTCCGGATCGGTGGTATGGATGACGCCGGCGACGTCACCATCGCCGATCAGCCGGATCGCAGCGCCCGTGGCGCGCACCGCCTCGATCAGCGCGCCATGGCGCGGCCGGTCGAGGATGCAGGCGGTGATCTCCGACACCGCCACGCCCTTGGCCCTGGCCAGGCTGGCGATGTTTTCGGCCGGCGCGCCATCGATGTCGATGACGCCGTCCGCATAACCCGGGCCAATGGCGATCTTGTCCATATAGACGTCGGGCGCGAACAGAAGGCTGCCCTTTTCCGCAATGGCGATGACCGCCAGTGCATTGGGCAGGTTCTTGGCGCAGATCGTCGTGCCTTCGAGCGGATCGAGCGCAATATCGACCGCCGGGCCTTTGCCGGAACCGACCTCTTCGCCGATATAGAGCATCGGCGCCTCGTCGCGCTCGCCTTCGCCGATCACCACCGTGCCGTTGATGGCGAGGCGGTTGAGCTCTTCGCGCATCGCGTCGACCGCGACCTGGTCGGCGGCCTTTTCGTCGCCGCGTCCGCGCAATCTGGCTGCCGCAACGGCGGCGCGTTCGGTGACACGCACCAGTTCCATTGTGAGTATCCGGTCAAGGCCGGCGACGATGTTCTGGGCAACGTTCATCGGTGGACAATCCTCGTTGGCACATTGCCTCCCGCCAGAGGCGCGCCGGTTGTGTCAAAGCTCCATGACAACAACAAGACCTCTGCGGGTCTTTTTTGAAAACACAACGATATCAATCGATTGAAGGAGAAAAGCGATATGCCTATTCCGCCCGCTCGATGCGGATGACCTGCGGCTTGTCGGTCAGATGATCGTCCCTGGTGATGCCGTCGACAGCCTTGCGGACCGCCGCTTCCGTCGTCTCGTGGGTGACGAGAATCACTGTCTTCTGCAAGGCGGTATCCGGCCCGGCGGCGTGCTGCACGATCGATTCCAGCGAAATCTCGTTGTCGGCCATGCGCTTGGCGATGGCGGCAAAGACCCCGATGCGGTCATGCACGGTCAGCCGGATGAAATAGCCGCCCGCATGGCTGCGCATCTGCGCCTTCTTGTACGGCCGCAATTCCTTCGCCGGCAGGCCGAACACCGGACCGTGCTGGAAGCCGGGCCGGCTCTTGGCGATGTCGGCAATGTCGCCGACCACCGCCGATGCGGTGGCGTTGCCGCCGGCACCGGGACCGGAGAGCAAAAGCTCGCCAAGGATATCGGTTTCGATGGCCACCGCATTGGTGACGCCGTGCACCTGCGCGATGACCGAGGCCGTCGGCACCATGGTCGGGTGCACGCGCTGTTCGATACCGCTTTCCGTGCGCTGGGCGAGGCCGAGCAGCTTTATCCGGTAGCCGAGATCGCCGGCCGCGCGGATGTCGGCCTGGCTGATGTTGGAAATGCCTTCCATGTAGATGTCGTTGGCGGCAATCCTCGTGCCGAAGGCAAGGCTGGTCAGGATCGACAGCTTGTGCGCGGTATCGTGGCCCTCGATGTCGAAGGTCGGGTCGGCCTCGGCATAGCCCAGCCGTTGCGCATCTTTCAGGCAGTCGTCGAACGACAGGCCCTCGGCTTCCATGCGGGTCAGGATGTAGTTGCAGGTGCCGTTGAGGATGCCGAAGACGCGGCTCACCGAATTGCCGGCCATCGCCTCGCGCATCGTCTTGATGACCGGAATGCCGCCCGCCACCGCCGCCTCGTAATTGAGCAGTACGCCCTTCTTCTCGGCGGTCTCGGCCAGCGCCACGCCATGTTTGGCGAGCAGCGCCTTGTTGGCGGTGACGACGTGGCGGCCGGCTTCAAGCGCCGCTTTCACGGATGAATGCGACGGCCCTTCGTCGCCGCCGATCAGTTCGACGAAGACATCGATCTCGGCGGTCTGCGCCATTCTTACCGGATCGTCGAACCACTTGGCCGCGCCGAGATCGACGCCGCGGTCGCGTTTGGGATCGCGGGCCGAAACGGCCGACACGACGACCTCGCGGCCGCATTGCCGAGTCAGTTCCGCCGCCTTGTCGCGCAGCACGCGCGCCACCGAAGCGCCGACAGTGCCGAGACCGGCGATTCCAACACGCAACGCTTCAGCCATGTCCGGCGACGCCCCTCAAGAATTTGGTCGATGTGATCTGTGGCAACTCAACGATGCGCGGCGAGCGGCACCACATTGTTGGGCTGTTTGGCGCTGGACGCCAGGAAGCGCTTGATGTTGCGCGCCGCCTGCCGGATCCGGTGCTCGTTCTCGACCAGCGCGATGCGCACATGATCGTCGCCATGCTCGCCGAAGCCGACGCCCGGCGCCACCGCCACGTCGGCGTGCTCGATCAGAAGCTTGGAGAATTCGAGCGAGCCGAGATGCTTGAACGGCTCCGGGATCGGCGCCCAGGCGAACATCGACGCCGCCGGCGCCGGGACGACCCAGCCGGCGCGGCTGAAGGCGTCGACCATGACGTCGCGGCGCTTGTGGTAGATGTCGCGCACTTCCGCGATATCGGCGCCGTCGCCGTTGAGCGCGTGCGCGGCAGCCACCTGGATCGGCGTGAAGGCGCCGTAGTCGAGATAGGATTTCACCCGCGTCAGCGCCGAGATCAGCCGCTCGTTGCCGACGGCAAAACCCATGCGCCAGCCGGGCATCGAAAAGGTCTTCGACATCGAGGTGAACTCGACCGCCACGTCGATCGCGCCCGGCACCTGCAGCACCGAGGGCGGCGGATTGCCGTCGAAATAGATTTCCGAATAGGCAAGGTCAGACAGGATGATGATGTCGTTCTTCTTGGCGAAGGCCACCACCTCCTTGTAGAAATCGAGCGAGGCGACCTGCGCCGTCGGGTTCGACGGATAATTGAGGATCAACGCCAGCGGTTTCGGGATCGAATGGCGGATGCCGCGCTCCAGCGCCGGAATGAAGCCGTCGTCCGGTTCCACCTGCAACGAGCGAATGACGCCGCCCGACATGATGAAGCCGAAAGCGTGGATCGGATAGGTCGGGTTTGGGCACAGGATCACGTCGCCTGGCGCGGTGATCGCCTGCGCCATATTGGCAAAACCCTCCTTCGAGCCCAGCGTCGCCACCACTTGCGTGTCCGGGTCGAGTTTCACGCCGAAACGGCGGGCATAGTAATTGGCCTGGGCGCGGCGCAGGCCCGGAATGCCGCGCGACGATGAATAGCGATGCGTGCGCGGGTCGCGCACGACCTCGCACAATTTGTCGACGATGGCCTTGGGCGTCGGCAGGTCCGGATTGCCCATGCCAAGGTCGATGATGTCGGCGCCGCGCGATCGGGCACTGGCCTTCAGCCGGTTGACCTGCTCGAAGACGTAGGGCGGAAGCCGGCGGACCTTGTGAAATTCTTCCATGTCGTTTCCAGTGGTGGGTTCAATTCCAGACGGTCAAAGTGGTTTTTGGCAAAGGTGCCCGTCGGTGGTGCTTGTCGGTCGCGCGATATAATCCTATTTGCAGGTAGGGTCGAGGGCGGGATCGCATTTGGCTTCGATCTGCTTCAGCGCATCGGCGCCGTGCTGCTTCGCCAATGTGTTCAGCGCCGCCGGGTTCGCGACCTTGACCGCGCCGCCCTTTGAGCCCTGCGCCTGTGCCTCCGCCTTCAACTGGGTGAGCTTGGCGTTCTTTTCCGCCTCGGTGAATTGCTCCGCCGCCGCCTGCGGCGGGATATTCAGGTTCGGATAGGCGCCGGTGTTCTTCGGCCCGTCGGTAGCCGCGACAGGCGTGGCGCCCTCGATGTTGGTGCTCGAACAGCCGGCGATCGCCAAAAAGACGACCGCCGCGCCTGTGCGGCAAAAACGACCAGTGCCAGAAAAAACAGTTTTGCCAGTATCAGTCGTCATATTGTTTCCCGGGCAGCCAAGATAGAGCGCGTTGGACCCTGTTGGATGTGCCATGATACTATGTCAAGAAAACGCTTCGGGAGGAACCCCGCGAACCATGTCCAAAACACCCGATTCGGGCAAAGCGGAAGATGACCGGCCTTCGACCGTCGAGCAATATCTGGTCAAGGATCCGGAGCGCTTCGCCTTGAACATGGCGCGCATGATCGAGCAGGCCGGCAAGGCGGCTTCCGCATGGGCCGAGCCGCGCGAGAAAGGCGACGTGCGCGATCATGTCGCCGAGCCGGTCGTCGATATGGTGAAAACCTTCTCCAAGCTCAGCGAATACTGGCTTTCCGATCCGCAGCGCGCGCTGGAGGCGCAAACGCGGCTGTTTTCCGGCTACATGACCGTCTGGGCCAACTCCATCCAGCGCCTCAGCGACGGCGGCGAAGACGCCGAAGGCGCGTTCAAGCCCGAGCCCGGCGACAAGCGTTTCCAGGACCCGGAATGGGGCCGCAATGCCTTTTTCGATTTCCTCAAGCAGGCCTATCTCGTCACCTCGCGCTGGGCGAACGACCTGGTCGAGCACGCCGATGGCCTGGACGAGCACACCCGCCACAAGGCTGGTTTTTACGTCAAGCAGGTGTCCAACGCCATCTCGCCGTCGAATTTCATCCTGACCAACCCGGAACTGTTTCGCGAGACCATCGCTTCGAATGGCGAAAACCTGGTGCGCGGCATGAAGATGCTGGCCGAGGACATCGCCGCCGGCAAGGGCGACCTGAAACTGAGGCAGGCCGATTATTCGTCCTTCGAGATCGGCAAGAACCTGGCCACGACACCCGGCAAGGTGGTGGGCCGCAGCGACGTCGCCGAGATCCTGCAATACGATCCGGCGACCGAGACCGTGCTCAAGCGGCCGCTGCTGATCTGCCCGCCATGGATCAACAAATTCTACATTCTCGATCTCAACCCGCAAAAATCCTTCATCCGCTGGGCCGTCGAGCAGGGCCACACCGTCTTCGTCATCTCCTGGATCAACCCGGACGAGCGGCACGGCACCAAGAGCTGGGAGGCCTATATCAGAGAGGGCCTGCAATACGGCCTGGACACGATCGAAAAGGCCACCGGCGAACAGGACGTCAACGCCGTCGGCTATTGCGTCGGCGGCACGTTGCTGGCAGCCGCCCTGGCGCTTTTGGCGCAGGAGGGGGACCACCGCATCAAATCGGCCACCTTCTTCACCACGCAGGTCGATTTCACCCATGCCGGCGACCTGAAAGTGTTCGTCGACGAGGAGCAGGTCGCGGCCGTCGAAAAGGCGATGAACGAGAAAGGCTATCTCGACGGCACCAAGATGGCGACCGCCTTCAACATGCTGCGCTCGGGCGACCTGATCTGGCCCTATGTCGTCAACAACTACATGCGCGGCAAGGATCCCCTGCCCTTCGACCTGCTCTACTGGAACGCCGATTCGACCCGCATGGCCGCAGCCAACCATTCCTTCTACCTGCGCAATTGCTATCTCGAGAACAGACTTTCGCAAGGCGAGATGGAACTGGCGGGCCACGTCGTCTCGCTGAAGGATGTCACCATCCCGGTCTACAACCTCGCCTCCAAGGAAGACCATATCGCGCCGGCGCTTTCGGTGTTCCTCGGTTCGGAATATTTCGGCGGCGAGGTCGACTACGTCCTGGCCGGCTCCGGCCACATCGCCGGCGTCGTCAATCCGCCGGCTGCTCAGAAATATCACTACTGGACCGGCGGCAAGCCAACCGGCGACTTCAACGAGTGGCTCGCCAAGGCCACCAACCATCCCGGCTCCTGGTGGTCGCACTGGCAACGCTGGATCGAAGCCAGGGACGATACCCGCGTGCCGGCCCGCAAACCCGGCAAGCACATGAAAACCCTGGGCGATGCGCCAGGCACCTATGTCAAGGTGCGTGTGTAACCTTCTGTAATGTGTGGTGAGTTGACGCGCCGGTAAAAGAGGGCGAAATGGTGTCGTCAACCCTTAAGCACTCCCGATTCTTCTCTAGCCGTCGAATTACTCTGGGGCTTGCGGATTTGACACAGGTCTCGTTTCCGTTCGGGGACAAGGGTTTATTGCGGCGAGACGTTTCGGTGCCGCCAATGAAGTACCGACCGGACATCGAGGGGGAATTTTGTTTTGAAATCAGCAGGATCGCGCCTCGCGAAGGGAGAAAGCCGCGCCATTGCGGCCGCGCTTTTCTCCGTGCTCCTGGCGTCCTGCACCTCGGCCGGCGACCCATCCCTGTCCGTCGGCATGCCCGGCTACAATGCCTCGGCACCGGACACGGCCTCCGGCAGCCAACAGGTCACCACTGATTCATCGTCGCAGATGACGACTTCACAAATGACGATGACCGCCAAGGGCGACGCAAGCCTTCCTGAGCAGGTCGCTCATGTGCCAGCGGCCAAGCCGGGGGCGCAGGGCCCCCAGGGAGGCGCCAAATCGGATGCCGGCTTCCCCGTCCCGGCTAAAGCGGGCGCAGAGGCGGCTGCGGGCCAGACGCCGCAGCCACAGGCGGCGCAGACGGTTGAACAGGCCGACGCTGCTGCGCAGAAGACTGAAACCGCCGATGCCGGCACGGCCGCGCCGAAGTCCGCCGCGCCGGCGATGAACAACCCGGTCTATGTGACTGCCGCTGAGCCGCAGGCCTATGCGCCGAAGAAGAAGGGGTTCCTCGCCTCTTTGTTCAGCACGCCTGCCTCGGCAGCACCTGCCCCGCAGGCCAGCAACAGGTCGGGCGAGCAGCCGCAGGCGGCGCAGCCCAAGGCCGCTCAGCCCAAGGCGGCGGCAAAACCCGCCATCACCCTGGCCTCGGCCAAAACGGCTGAAAAGCCGGTGCAACTGGCTTCGCTCGGCGATACCAGCCGTTTCACCGATGACGCGCTGCCTGGCGTACGCAAGACCGCGCTTTTCGAGATCAAGCGCAAATCCGGCCTCGACGACGACAGCGACGTCGATCTGAACGAGGATGAAGGCGGCGCCTATCAGGTGGCATACGCTCCCGGTCTTGCCCGGCTGGCGCCCAACGGTCTTTTGAAGCAGACCGAGAATGTCGACGTTGCCTGCCTGAAGCCTTCGCTGGTCCGTGTGCTGAAGACGATCGAGGGCCACTACGGCAAGAAGATGATCGTCACCTCCGGCTATCGTGATCCGGCCCGCAACCGCCGCGCCAACGGCGCCAAGAATTCGCTGCACATGTATTGCGCCGCCGCCGACATCCAGGTTCCAGGCGTCTCGAAAGCGCAACTGGCAAGCTACATCCGCAGCATGCCCGGGCGCGGCGGCGTCGGCACGTACTGCCATACCGACTCCGTCCACATCGACGTCGGTCCCGAGCGCGACTGGAACTGGCGCTGCCGTCGGCGGCGGTAAAGGCTGGTTCTCCTCTCGTCCATGCAACGCCCGCAGTTTGCCGTCTCAGGACGGCATAGGGTGCCGCGTCGAACCGGGGGAAATCGCCGAAAATGCGCGGTTTTGCGGTCACCGAAAAAAGTTGTCGCAGGTAGCGGCAGACGGGTTGCCGGTTTGGTGCAACGCAACTATAAGCGCTCACATCTGAGCGCGCCCATCGTCTAGCGGTCAGGACACCGCCCTTTCACGGCGGTAACAGGGGTTCGATTCCCCTTGGGCGTACCAGAAAAATCAACCGCTTAAGCCTCCCTGGCCTGATTTCATCGAATATCCACCGAATAAACCCCCGCGAATTTCCCTGAACAGACCCGGCGTGAGCCGGAACCGCCCTGGTTGGCTTTCCAAGGGGTTTCCTGCGACTATCGGGTCCACGCGGGGACATGGGAGGGGGGCTTTATGCGGCTGATCAGATCGCTGGTGAAGTGGGGTTGGCAATGGTTGCGGCTGCAACTGGCGAAGGCCAAACGGCGATAAGCCCGCCACCGTGAGGCAGCGGGCTTGCTTGGTGTGTGCGGGTTAGTGCTTGTCGCTGCTGCCGCGGTCGTTCCAAAGCCGTTCGGCTTCCGCCCATGTGTCTGCAGTCGGCCCCTGCGCGCCGCAGCGCCGGCAGCGGACGTGATAGTCGCCGTCGTAATGCTCGACCTGCAGATCGCGGCTGTTGTCGAATGGACATTCGTGAAAGCGCGGTGCGGCGTTCATATTCCCCGTTCTCTCTTCCAGTCCATCTCGTTTTGCTGCAACCGGGTTCTGACAAAATTCCTGATCGATTGGCGATCTTCGCCTCGGGCGCACATCTCTCTGACAGTGGAGATGATCGCTATGAATTCTATCCTCAATCGGTGCGCCTCTTCCGGCGGCAGCTGCAGCAGCTTCTCGTCGAGACTGGCTTTGCCCGTAGATGGGATCGCGTCAGCGACAGACGGCGCGGCGGTCGCGTCGATGATCGTTGAAGCGGCAGCCAAGGCCGGCGCCGCGACAGCGGCAGCCGCGAGGCCAAGCAGAAGGCGGCGGCGGTTGACATCGGGCATGCCTTCGGCGGCTGCCCGAACATGGGTGTTCGGCATCGGATCTTCTCCAATTCGGTTTCATGTGAGGTTCTAGCGGCTTCCGCCAGAACGGGAATTCTGATATCAGAGTTTTTATGGCAAAGCAAGAAACCGTGATATCAAAGAAACGGCGGGGACCAGCCCCAACGGGAAAAGGCGTGCCGATCATGGTCCGCCTTCAACCGGACATGCTCGCGGGCGTCGATCAATTCGTTGCCGAGCATGATGTTTCACGACCTGAAGCCGTCCGATTGATCATTCGTGATTGGTTGATCAGACACCAGGTACTGAAGGCTGAGTGAAAACCCGGGCGAGTGCTGCCCTCGAATCCGCCGGCCGTCGAGTTTATCCCAGAGAACGGCGGTGGCGCCGGCGTGAGGCTGAGGAAGTCATGACGTTGTGGATTAACCTGATCGGACTTTTCTCGACCGGCCTCGCTGCAGCTTTTTGGCTTGTTGCGGCATCGATCCGCGTCCCCGACAATATTAACACGTTCATCGGAGAACTGCAGCGCGCTGGCCGGTGGAACGCCGCAGGCGGCATATCGGCCTGTGTGGGCTTCGCTTGTCAGGCGATACTTTTCTGGACAAATCTACCCTGAAGTACTCCGTCCCCAGCCTCACCAGCGAGCGTTTCGGCCGGCGGCCGTCTTACGAGACCTGGCGGGCGCTTGTGCTGGCGCCGCGATGGTGATTTGCTGACGGGCTCATTTATTCAGGAGGGGGCGTTGACCGAGGGGCTCAAAAGGTATGCTGAATCGCTACAAGAGCGAATTGAGGGTACTGAAAAGCTCATTGAGCAAACTCGATGGTGGCTCGATGCGCAACAAGACTATGGCATCACCGATATCGAGGGTGAGGAAGCGCTACGTTCCGACCTCGCAGAATTGCAAGCTCGGACGGATCGAGACAAAGGCTACCTTGCTATAGTTCTGAGCCGTCTCGGGAAATAAGCTTCTCACCTGCCCGACTGTGAAGCCGGCATCATCGAAAACAACGAGATGTAGGAGCGGCGCAGCGATGGCCTTCACGGTGATTTGGTACGGGAGACAGGGCATCGTTGAAAAGACGCCCTTCGATGCCGAGAAGGCCGCAAGAGATCACGCGCTGGCGACATTCCCTGCTCGAAAGCAGGATGACGGTATCGTGGCGGTGGAAGTACGCAAAGACGACGGCACGGTTGTATTCAGCAAAGCGGGCGGCGGCATAGACAGCGGCGGCTAACGGCGGCAAGCCCTTGCGGAGACGACCCTTTTAGCGTTCAGTGCCGGCGGGGGAACAAACATGCATAAACGATATCTTTTAGTGGCACTGGCTATTGCCGGATGTCAGTCCACACCGGCTTATGTGGTCTTCAAGCCTGGTGTTGATCTCAACTCAACCCAGACCGCGACCGATCAGTGCAAAAATCAACTCGTTCAGAGAGATCCCGCAGTCGCTGGCGACCGACATTAACCCCGGCTACAACAATCCCGGCACGATCCAATGCAACACGTATGGCACTATGACGACCTGCAACCGGGTCGGAGCCATAAACATCCCCGCTTCATCGACTACCTATGACGTGAATTCCGAACTGCGAGACCGCTACATTGTTCGCTGTCTGGAGGGCCAAGGATTCGGCGTCAAGCTTGCCAGGGCATGCGCCTCCAAATCCGAGGTAACGAAAGCTCTTGCGGATCGGGCCGCAGGTCAGTTCCCAACGTGTGCTGTTAGATAGGACTGAAACCGATGCCCGCAACGAAGACCAGTGAAAGGCTTTCCGAGAAGAACTAAGCCAGCGGCTTGAAGATGAGCGGCGGTTTATCGCGAATGCCGAAGCAGGGAAAACCGGCATTTGGAGCGTTGAGCCGGGTAAGGGAAAAGTCGACACCACGGCCGCCCATGTTGAGGTATCGAGGCGTGCAGTCCAGGCCCTTGAGGGGGTAATTGCCAAGATCGATCAGGACCATCTGGCAGAATAACCATGAGCTTCGCCGGCTACCGACTAAAAGTTACTATCTGGGGCAGCTCGGCGATGTCGCCATAGATCATCGAACCTTTGACGAGAAAACACTTGTCACCGAGGACTTCGAAGAGGGAGCTTGACGCGGTGCAAACCGGCAGGTTCTTCGAATTGGCGTACGTACCGAGCGTCGCGGTTTCGACCTTACGGTCCGCAGCTTCGGCATAGCTGACGCTGATCGCGAGCATAGCGATAGCAAGGTGGCTCGGGGGCAAGTAAGGTCGCGACATACATCCAAATAGCACCGGCCATTGATGGGCTTCGTCCATCGTTTGGATGAAGCGGTCACCTATATTAGCAATCTCTTGACTAAGACGCCGGCCGCCCCAGACTCATGGAATGGCGCGGGGAATTGGGATTGGAGATCTGGTGGCGATCACGGCCACCGTCCGCAGACGGGTCACTGAGGACCGCGTAAGCGTCTCCATCCCCTCTTACAACTTCCCCCATTCGATAGTCGATCATACCAAGGTGAAGCAGGGGCAGCAGATCGAGCTCACCGGAGAGGTCACGCGCATAGACGAGGGAGGCGGCAGGGTGACAATCGCCATGGGACCGCTGGTAACAGTCGACATGGACCAGGTGCGGCTGGTCGAGAAGTACAGGGCGCCGAAACGCAAGAAGCCGCTGCGTGACATGGTGGATTAACCACGCTTAGGACTTCCGTGGTCGCGTACCTCCGCCCGCCCCCAACCTCTGTTAGCTTGTTCGTGCGGCGGACCCCAATCCGCCTGGCCGGCGCCTACAGGCAATCTACCCCAACGCCCCCCAAAGTGGCGCCGGCCACTTTCAGCCCCCTCGTTCGAAAGTTGCCTTCCAGTCGCGATTGCGCGCCCGCTGCTGGCCTTCGTAGTCAGGAATGCATGTGAAGAACACCTGCCGGCGGTCACGACCGGCAGCCTTACAGTTTGAGCAAACAAAGAGCCCGACCAGGTCGTCATGCATCGAGCCGTGGTCACGGCCGAGCCTGTCAATCAATGCCCGAAACGCGCTCCCCACAACCGTTGGACCACAACAACCGGCACGGCCGCTATCGGCGTGAATTAAGCGGCTAATGGTTTCCAGCAAAGGACGCGCGGCGTGGTATACCATCACTATCCGGGGAAACATTGGATACGCAGCCGCTCAGCGCCATCACAATCAACACCAAAAATAGTCGCATCTTTCCCTCCGAATTGGGGGCACTTAGCACGGATGCCATGCTGGTGCCTGGCCGCCGACCGAAAATTGACTCTAGGCTCATCCGATTTGATAGCCAGGGGAACGGAACGTGACAATTTTACTAAATTAGCAATTATGCATATATCTGCTTACGGTAGAAGTAGCCGGCGACCGTCCCGCAGACGCCCCCCCGCCGGTTAGGCCCAGCGGCCACCCACCCAAACTCCAACTGGCTGCTGGGCCGCCGATCTCAGCGAGGAAGCATGGAAGCCCAAGAGAACTTCCGCAACGCATGGGCCGCCCTCAAGCTGGTTCGCATGGCTATCGAACAGACTTGCCCTGCTGGTGTGCTGCCAAGTGAAGAAGCTGTCCTGCTGCTCTACGGCCCCGAGCCTATCCACGAGGGCGAAGCACTTGCGAAGGCAATCATTGAGACTGTCGCAAGGCTAGAGCGCCGCGACAGCGAAAAAATCCGTGACGCCTAAGCTCGGCGACGCTCTTCGGACCCCAGCCCTGCCCTGAGTTTCTCGAGGCTGTTCGCGCCATTGCTAAATAGCAACATGACTAGCCACGCGGCGTCGTCACGGCCTTGCTCGTCCGAAATCCCACAAGTGAGGCAATACTCGTCCAAAGCTTGGCGAAGAATGCTGAGCTGTTCCGGGTCAGCTATTCCTGTGAAAGGCATCGGGCCAACTCCCTTTTGCGTTAGGGCGAAAGCGATCGACACTTTCAATCGCCCCTGTGCCGTTCGAAAGCAGGCGACGGTTTATTGTACGAGATCGGGCAGAAGAGTCTATTCGGAAGTTGGTGGAAAAGCCCGCCTACCGCTTGGCAGCTAGGGCCTTTGCTTCCCGGAGCAGCGATGCCCAATGGAGCCCGAGGAAGAAGATAAGCTCTCGGGCCTGTTCCTCGGTAATGCCGGTTTCTTTGACCAAGCGTCGAACGACGATATCAATGTTGTTCGGCGCCCTATCCTGTTCGTCAGCCATAGGAGAAACTCCTTACGCTGGTAACTTTGCTATCTAGCGCTTGTTCCCAAGCGCGTGATATCGCTCGGGTTATTACCAGAGGCTGGCGCTATGGAAGATACCAACTAGCGAGGGCGTACGCTGCGAAGCCCAACATAGAGAGCGCATACAGAACCAGGAACAACGGAACCACGGACGGCTGGCTGTCGAGGGCGGGGTCAGCTTCTTCCCATTCCTCAACCAGATTGCGATCCCGCCTGGTCTCCGTGACCGCCAAACCGTCCGGCCCGATGTTACCGTCGATCTCTCTCGAAATTCTTTTCGTGATATCGGTTAGGATTACTGGATCATCGGGCAGGTTGCCCGGAAACCATTCAGGAAGATTGTCGCCGTCGTTCTTGTCCATGGCGCCTACAATGTTTTCTGCCTCACTTATGTTCCAAGTTTCTGATGCAAGATGGTGGCTGCCGAGCGAAGAAGCTGTCTTGCTGCTCTATGGTCCCGAGCCGGTCCATGAGGGCGAATGCAGCCTTGCCCCGTTCAAGAGAGATGCAAAAAGCCCGCTAGCCGAAGCCAGCGGGCAATTTTCAAGCCCCGCCGGCTTCAATATTTACGTGTTCCATGCAGACAGCACATCGTTCGAGCAGATGGAAAGCCGCCGGGCGGCGCCAGTTCATGCCGCCTGAGATCTGTGGAGCGTCAGTGCAGCGGCTGTCGGGCCGACCATCTCAGCGAAATCGGTAACGGGTAGGAGAAGCCCGCGCCTCTGGCGGAGAGCGCGGGCCCGATCGGGTTTGTGTCGCCCGATCTGCAGCGGGCAGCGGGGGGGGGCAGCGCCCACTGGTCACAGACAATTTTTAGGATTTGCGAAAGTTCCACTTGGGAACACACCCGCTAGAAATCAAAGCGGATCGGCATGGTGATGTTGCCGGATTTAAGCGTCTTTCAAACGATAGGCGCGAGAATCGCGTCAGGGTCGAGGCCAAGGGCCGTGACTAGCAGGACGGCGTCCGGGTCGTCGCAGTAGACCTCGGGTCGATCGGGAGCAAACCAGCGGGCGAAATAGACCGCGTTTTGCGTCAAGGCGGCGTAGGCCTCGGGCATCTTGCCAGCTTCGATGATGCGAGCCTGCACAAGCGATTTCAGAACTGTCTTACGAGGCGGCGGCGTTGGCTCTGGGCCGGTGAATTTCTTACCATCGAATGAAAAGCCGGCGAAAACATCGTCGGGAACCTTTGTCCATCCCGGCTCTGGGCCACCTTCGGAGCGCGCCGACAAGCGCTGGTGCCTGCGACCTCACCCCCAGCCGACGGAAGGGTGTGCCCCCTGCAGCACCACGGTCTCACGAAAATCCTGCTCGATACGCGTGGGCAACGCACCAGAGACCACCACTGCCGGACGACCATCGATCTTGATCTCGGCCAGCGTCGGACGCCCAAGCGTTCAGTCGACAGCAGAACGCACTTCGCGTGAGCCGGAAGCGCGAGCCGCACCGCGGTCAACCGGGATAGAAGGGCCTTCCACGACTTGAGCTCCAGCGCTTTAGGAATGAAAACCGCGACTAAATTGCCCTCGGAACCAACGACAATGTCGGGCCCTGTGAACAGCAACGGGTGGTCTGCTCGTTCGGCGACAACAGCGGACGACGGAAGGGCGGATCGAAGTGCGCGTGCGAGTTGGGCTATCAAGTGATCGCGGCCGGATGCCATAATCTAGTCGTTCTTTTCCAATTGTCGTTAGGGTAACTACCGATACGTCGGCCGCGAATGCAAGCGCGGTCGTAGCAAATGGTCTCGTCTCCTCTACACGAAGGTTGCAACCCGCACGGTGCGCAATGAGCGTGCGCGCCTCGATCGAGGTTGCCGACATCTTCCGCACCGCAGCCCGCCTACCGGGCCGCCCAGGCCGGCCAGCTGAATGTGATGTCGGCGATCGAGACCTGCCGCACCGCGGCGCTTGGCGGTCACGTCGAGGCGTGCGAGGACTGCGGCCACAGTCGCATTGCCTATAACAGCTGCAGGAATAGACACTGTCCAAGGTGCCAAGCGAGGGGGAAACCGATGGCCGCAACGAAGGCTTTCCGAGAAGAACTTAGCCAGCAACTTGAATATGAGCGCCGGTTTATCGCCAATGCCGAAGCAGGGAAAACCGGCATTTGGAGCGTTGAGCCGGGCAAGGAAAAAGTCGACACCACGGCCGCTCATGTTGAGATATCGAGGCGTGCAGTCCAGGCCCTTGAAGGGGTAATTGCCAAGATCGATCAGGACCATCTGGCAGCACAACCATGACCTTCGCCGGCTACCGGTGTGGCGGTAGGTCAGTCGGAAGAAGTTGGGCCGGCGCCATTCAGCATTTCCGGCCCTGCCTTCCTGTGTGATCTCGACAAGACCGAGCGCAACCAAAGCCAGGTCGAATAACTGTCAGTGAACACTGGCGGACTTTCCCGCTATTTCCATTCAAACCTGTCGGTCGGCTCAAGGCTGGATTGAAATTCGTGGCGAAGGGCCGCCAGAGCCGCCGTTTTCCCATTCAGGTAGGCATCGAAGAACGACACTGCTGCGTCTTGTACAACGCGCGTGTAGCGGGTCTCCTCCTCGGGACCGTGGGCGTGTGGTCCGTGCTTCAGGCCGGAAAACGCATTGTGGCCAGCACCGTCGAGAACGAGCAGATATTGATGAGGGATGGTCAGCGCTTCGTAAGGAAGGGTCCGCTGTATCGGATCGAATTCCTTGTTGCCGGGCACCGCATTGCCATCTTTCGTGCCCGTGATGTGAAACAGCGGGATACTGATATCGCGGTAAAGGGCGGCCAAGTCGCCGCCCTGGAGGGGTATGTTCGGGCTCATGACCAGGCCAGCGCGAATTCCTGGCTCCTTGAACGACCACTGCCCGCCCGGACCCATTCTCTGCCCTGCGGCAACCATCGTCGAGACGCCTCCATAAGAGTGTCCGGCCATGCCGATGCGTGTCAAATCCAGGCGGCCGGCGAGCCGCCCCTCGCCGTTCATGCGCGCAAGCTCGCGCAGGGCAAAGGGCACGTCCTGAAATCGCGCGCGCGCCGCATTGGCGTCCCACATGGCTTCACGAAGAATGCGGTAGACTTCCGCAAGAGAGTTTGCGTGTTGCCAGATCGAGCTGTCCGTCCCGGTATGCTGCAGGTGCACCGCCACGTAACCGCTTTCCGCCAGGCGCCGCCCGAGGTAAGGCATCGCCTCGCGCGATCCGCCAATGCCATGCGACACAAGGATCACCGGGTAAGCGCCAGAGAGGGGAGCCGGGGCATAAAGCCGGTATGGCACCGAACGGCTGCGCGATTCGTCGCGAAAGGCGCCATCAATGGCAGTATATCCCGAAGGTGAATCGTCCACGGTTTCGTTCATCCGCCAGTCTCACAAGAGTGTATGCTCGAGAGCCTCTCTTGTTCGGCCGGTTCCTTGACCCGCTGGGCCGAAAGCATTAAGGCAATTACAGGTGGAAGCCACATCCAAGACAATCTATTACCCGCTAGGTCCGTGCTATGGTGGTGTTTGAAACAAGCGCTCACTATTACCGCTTCTTTGCCAACGAGTCTCGTCGTGGCGGCTCTCCCCTCTATGAAAAGCTGTCGCTCGGGATTGCGGACAATGTCGCGCTGCAGCGCCTGGCGGCAGGGCGCAGGAAGGGTCAGCCGGCGGCGAACCTGGTCTTCGGCGCGGTACAGTATCTCCTGCTTGGCGGCGTCGATCATCCTCTCAAGGATTATTATCCGAGTCTGGGCGGAACGCGGCCGGCCGACGATCGCGCATTCGAACTTTTCGCCGCTTTTTGCGGTGCCCACGAAGCCGAACTCGTCGACATTATCGCGAAGCGCGCCACCAACACCAACGAGGCTGGCCGCAGCGCGCTGCTGCTGCCCGCATTCGATCTGGTTGCGCGCGAAGCCGCCGCTCCGCTTGGCCTCATAGAGATCGGATCCAGCGCCGGCCTCAACCTGAACTTCGACAGCTATGGATATCGGTATACGGACGGGGCAGGCGCTCCGAAGCTGGAGCGGTGGACCGATGCGGATTTCGTCCTTTCCTGCATCCTTGAAGGGCCTGGCGTGCCTGTATTGGGGACGTTCCCGCCCCCCGTTTTATCGAGGGTCGGCCTCGAACTTTATCCGACCGATGTTCGGGATGAAAATGAACGCCGGTGGCTCAAGGCGCTTGTCTGGCCCGAGCGCATTGACCGGCTCACAAAACTGGATGGCGCCTTGAAGGTCGCCGCCGCGCATCCGCCCCGGATCAAAGGCGGCGACGCCGTGTTGAACCTGAGCTCTGCGCTGGCGGAGATTCCGCCTTATCAAGCCCGCTGCGTGTATCACACGATAATGGGCTATCAGCTTTCCGGCGATCAACACCGACGCATAAACGATATCCTGTTGGAGGCGAGCAAGACGGCGCCGGTCTGGCGCGTAACCGTCGAAGGCGAGGTCGCACACCCCAACCCCACTGAGACGTTCAATCCTCTCAAGGTCAGCAGATACTTCAATGGCGAGCGCAGGGTCAAAACGCTCGCGATCTGCGATCCGCATGGGCTATCGATGGAGTGGAAAGGTTAGCAGGTCGACGGTTTACGCGGCCATTCCTGTCCTTGACCAGATGCAAAACGCGATGCGCTTTACTCTAAGGTGTCCACATCATCGGCGATGGACAAACGGTCGCGCGGCAGGGGCACACGCAACTGGTTGCGATTGGACAAGGCCTTGGCAAAGTCCGGTTTGAGCGTCAGCGCCTCGTCAAAGCTGGCGAGTGCTTCATCAATGCGCCCCAACGCCCGCAACGTCACCCCCCGATTGTTCATTGCCTGCACGAAATCGGGTTTCACCCCGATGGCTTTTTCGTAGCACGCGAGAGCCTCGTCATACCGTTTCAGGCCGCGCAAGGCATGCCCCCTGTTGTTGTACGCAGCTGCGGCTTTCGGATTGATCTCGGTGGCGCGAGCCAGGTAGGTGTCCGCTGCCTGATACCGACCGGCCTGAAGACATAGAACGCCCAACAGATAATTAGCGTCGTAATGCCGGGGATTTGCTGCCAGTACCTGCAGATAAATCCTCTGCGCATCCAAAAATTGCTTGCTCCGATGGCATTGCAAGGCACGCGCAAATTGCTCCTCAATACGCCTAGCCGCCACAAGCTCGTCCAGAAGCCGGCGCGCCTCCAGATTGCTCGGTTCAGTTTCGAGCACCTGCCTGCAGCCGCGCTCGGCCAGATGGAACTTCCCCTCCTGACGCAGCTTTCGCACCGACGAAATCACCGAGGGAAGGCTTCTTCGATCCAGCCTGTTCCCGCGGCTGTTGGTGGAGTCGACCCGGACACCCTCTACAAGCCGCTCCTTCGATCCGAAACTGTACTTGTACGAAAAATCTCCAGTGCCAAGGTCGTAGGTCCTGAGGCCGTTTTGAATTGCCCAACGGATGCTGTAGGCGTGAAGCACCAAGCCGGGTGGAGGCTTCCGAATTGCGAGATTGCGGCTGACGAGGAAACAGACGAGTGAACGCTTCGACCTGTCGATAAACGTAATGTGTACTCCTAATGGAGTATCGCCTTTCCACAATACGGGCGCGAACAGCACACCCGCCTTGTGGCACTCAAGTAACATATGGCGGCAGTTGGCAATAATACCCTGAGCATAGACGCGACTTTTGGCCTCCCACTGCGCAAGCCAAAGTTGATAGAAAACCTCCAGGTCGCTTTGGATTGTCTCGAAGTTCGCCAAACTTATCCGGTATTCTCCGCTATTTTCGACCTGACGAAGAAAATGGCGGACATCACGACGGGTTTTCGAGCCAAGGTTGCCATCCAGGAATTCGTCCCAATCGGCTGGCAAATCGACATACATATAGATGTCATGATTTATGTTTTCGCCTGTTCGGGTTGTATGGCGACGTCGTTCAACCTTTTCTTTCACAAAATCGTTGTCGGAAAAGCTTCCGAGCAGCATTTGACGGCGCCTGGCCGATATCGAAATGTCGTCGCAGTGTAACGTTGTCCAATTCAGCGCCTGCAGGCGATCGGCGAACAACGAAACGACTTGCTCTTCGAATTCGGGAACGCAGATGAAGCCCGTATAGGTGGCGAAATACGAGCCGGCCATCCTTATGCTGCTATAAAACCCCGTCTGCTCATCAAGCCCGGTGACGAGTTGCAAAGGGAAGAAGGCGACATACTCGTTCGACCCGGGAGACCGCGCAGCCAAAATCACCCAACCTGGGCGTCGCAGCCAATTCGACATCCATGGCCACGACAGGAAGAAGTTCGCCTCCGGATCGGAGTCATATATCCGGTCCCAATTCTCTCTCAGCGGCTGCAACGCTTCGAATTTGTCGACCATATCGATTTGCATGCGCTGACCATCACTGAAGTGCCCTATCGAGCGTTGCGGTTATCTTTGCCGCTTTCTCTGACGCCTGAGACTGTGCGTCAAAACATGTCCCACCAGTTCTTCATACTTGATCCCATGCAGGGCGGCCGAACGATAGACCGCCGAGGCCGGCGCCATGTTGCAGGCGATGTTCACTTCGATGAAAACGGTCCGCCGCGTGTCGGGATCATAACGGAAGTCGAAGCGGGCATAATCGAATGGCGACATCTCGGCCACCATTCGTGCGGTTGCCTCCGAAACCTCTTCAGCTCCCGGTCCGTCGTAAGGAGCGGACTTGTAGGAACTGTTGAGCCCTCGCTTTGCTTCATTGGTCAGAACATTGTCGCCAGGGCGGCCGCGCTCCTCGAAGACCGCCAATGAACCCGGGGGGAAGCCCTCGACAATTGGAACCGTCAGATTGAGGCCCGGCACAAACTCTTCTGCAATGAATTCACGGCCGCCGTGACGCGGATCCGAGATGGTTGTCAGCGCATCCCGCCAATCCGCTTCATTCTCGACCTTTACAATTGCGTCGGAAGCGATACCCCCTCGCGGCTTGACAATCCACGAACCGGGCAGGCTGAATTTGTCATTGCTGACCTCACCGGGCTGCATGATCCTGTGCTTGGCGACATCGAGCCCCAGCGAAGCAGCCAGTTGCTTGGCCAATACCTTGTCTTCTGAGACCGCCCGGCTTGACGCCGATGCGCCGAGACAGGGGACGCCACGATAGGCCGCGATTGCCGGCGCCAGGAGCTCGTGACCATCGAATATCGCATGCGAGTGAATGGCATAGAGGAAATCGAAGTCGAGAGGCCCGAACAGCACCTCGTGCTCGCTCGCCGGCGTGACCCTGAAACCCAGCCCGCGCAGCGTTTCGAGCATGATGGCATGGTAGACGACGTGGTAGCCGTACTTGGCCCTGCGCTCCGGGCTGGAGTCGAGGGCATGACGCGCCAAAAACAGCACATGGGTTTGCGCCAGCTCTTCCGGCGATGGGGTCAACAGGTATTCCAACGTCGGCATTTATGAGCCTGATGTGTTCAAAACGCTTTTCCATGCTTGCATCATGGCTTGAGCCGGTCAAGCAGAACCATGGGCAATATTTTGGGTGGCGTTGAAGGTCGAAATGGTACAGATCCAGACTGGGTTGCTGGCCGCACTGCCCGGGTGAAGAAACGCAGGAGCAGTTCGGGGCTCCCGGCTGTCCTTTGACGGGAGTCAAAGCCCCAGCTCGAATGTAGAAGCCTGCTTGCTTCCGAGAAAATTCCCCAAGGCCTGGATAGCGTCTATCGTATGCTGGGCATTGTCTATGCGAGCCCACCTATTTTTCTCTGCATTGGTCCTGATGGCTCCTCGGTACGCATAAAAAGGAAGAGAAGATTCATCCAGTTTTTCTCTATACTGCAAGGATGCGATGTTTTTCAACGAGAGCATAATAGCGTCAAGGTATCGCCCTGCCCTCACCTCATCCCCTGTCCGCTGCGCCATCTCGAATGCATAAGCCAGCCCCTCGGTATAAACTCCGTCCGAGGACGCGTGCGGAAGGCCGTACTGAGGGGTTTCTGGATTGAAGAACCGTCCAATCCTGTACGACCGGTCCTGAAGTTCAAGCAATTTGTCGTTCAGAGTAAACACCGCCTCGGCGAATTTATCGGCTTTCGTCAACTCATATAGATGCCGATAAGCGATGGTGTGCCAAGGCACGTATGCCGGGTAATAATTATCTGCGATATTGCGGACATATTCATCTAAATAGAATTCCGCACTGCGCGCCGCTTCGTCGAAATAACGGGTTAATCCAGTACGGAAATAATATTCCAGCAAAGCTACCAGTGCTTCCCCTGAGTAGAATGTTAGGAGATATTTTGCGTCGAAGGAATAATTCGGCTCCTTTAGCCAAGGGCGAAAAGACCCGTCTGCATTCTGGAGCGCAAGGATGCCCTCCGCGGCTGCCCTGGCCTTTGACTGGAACTGTCCAAAATGAGGGCTTGCCGCGAATGTGCGAAGCAGCATCGCATTCGCCCCGAGTTTTGACTTGCCATCATATTCAATATAACCAATGCCACGCTCTTCCCTATACCATGTATTCATGATGAACGATAAATTGCGGCGATGAACAGGGCGAAGCGAGAGATTTCCTACGCTCATTTCCGCCAACGTGCGCGATGACATAAGCTGTCTTAGTTCATTGTTTTTTTCAGATTTCTCGCCCGTATACGGATTGATACTGTAGGTAAACAGGCCCTTTTTTCCAATATTGCGGATTATCCAGGCTTCCGCCAAGTCTCGGATCCTTGCCATCTCCTCCGGCAGCGACACGTCCGTCCGTCGTTCGGGAGACCGTTCGGCCCGATGAAAGTTCCTCTTTGGCATGGGGCGTTTGGAGGTTTGAATCCGTTGGGCGGACATGGTTTCGCCGAGATTGATCGAGTGTTGGGCTGCTCTTCAACCGTCGACTGTAATGGCAGGGTCTATGCGGTGGCAACGGCCTCGGCTGTAGGGCCGGGCTCCAAATGAGCGTAGAGAGCCGTGAAGATCCTGGTTTGTCGCTGCAATTGAAGGGCCGGTCTGCGACGAAGCGCGGCGCGGAGGAGTGAAGATAGCTTCGCGGCCGATAAGTCAGCCTCGCGCCGGCCTCCAGTTGAGTATCCCAAACGGAAGGTGAGCGCCTTTAGACGCTCACCTTCGCGATTATCGAGCGAACATCTGGTGGGGTCGTTAGCCGCCGCTGCCGCCGCCACCGCCGCTGCCGCCGCTACCACCGCCGCCGCCGCCGCTGCCACTGCCGCCGCCGCTGCCGCCATCGCCGCCGCTGCCACCGCTGCCACCGCCGCCATCGCCGCCGCTGCCGCCATCGCCGCCGCTGCCGCCGCTGCCACCATCGCCGCCATCGCCGCCGCTGCCGCCGCCACCAC